>NZ_RZSN01000062.1:0-29488 GCF_003997315.1 Mesorhizobium sp. M1A.F.Ca.IN.020.04.1.1 | reverse complement strand
GTTGAACAGGAGGGGTATCGATCATTGGATCGTCTCCTCGGTAAGCTGAAGGAAGACGTCCTGGAGCCGCCCGCTCTCGGCCTCGAAGGCGAGGATCGGCATCTCGGCGCGGATCAGGACGTTCGGGATTTCGTTGTTGAGCTGGCGGCTTGGAGGTGTTTTCGTCGGATCAAGAAGCTCGACGCGCAGCCAGCCCGCGTCTCCATTGACAAAATGTCCCGTGACAGGCTGCAGAATGGTCGTCAGGATGCGGGTGGAGGTCGCTTCTGTGTCGATCGTTCCCCCTGCGCGCCGGCCGGGTTCTTGGCTTCCTCGGCCCAAACGGCGCTGCAGGCAAAACGCCTTTCGTGACCAATAGGACTTGTTAGGGTCTTCGGGCGCGAAGACGTGAGCAGATGAGCCGGGCGCTACGGCGACACTTCCGCGAGACATTCAGTGCAGGCTCCCTCGTGCCTGCCAGCACGCTTTCAGGTTGACGCGCCTATTTATCGCTGCGGTCGTTAGGCTTTACGATTCGGCAGTTGAGCTGACTCGCTTGCGAAGGGATTACCCCTTTTTGCGAAGGGGCCTCGTCCGTGATGTCCGACATCAACGCCAGAGTGGGCTTAACTGAGAGAGCGAGATTTCGGCTCATCATAGCGCTTGAAGGAAGTCGTCGCCGAGCAGGCGCTGGAGCTGCGGCTGCAAAAAGGCATGATCGCGACGGGAGCGACGACGGTCCCCGGAACGGCGCCACCTCCCGCTGGGGGCGTCCGGAACTTCGCATGAGCCGCTACGGCTTTCGGTTAGGCCGGCAAAGCCGTTTTGGGCTATCGGTCCGCCGGCGCGCTTTGTCCTATCTTGGGTTTCCAACGTCGGGCAACGGTCGCACTGGCTCCCTTAGCCAGCCTACGCTCCGCTGGCGCGGCGGGTCGGTTGCGCAACACTTGTCAACTTGATGGGTCGCAGTGCTGCAGGCGAAGCTCGCGCAAATACGTACAAACCGCACACCGCCAGCAGAGCCATAAGCAAGGAGTACGCGAACTCGGCCCCCGGCAGAGGCGGCAAGCGGCACTGCGTGCTTGTCTGGTCGAGTCCAGTGTTGGTGCTCCGATGAGATCATATGAAGGAGGTCTCCCATGAAACCTGCTGGTTACTACCTAGCGCCCGGCGCGTTCGTCCTCGTGCTTGCCGGGGCGACCGGCGCGTCGGCCGCGGAACAGCCGATCGCCTGCAAGAAGGTGCCGTTGGTGGTGCGGGACATGTTCCACAAGGATTTTCCCGTCGCCAAGGTCAAGGCATGCGCCCGCGAGGTCGAGAACGGAGAACTGGTTTTCGAGATAGCAAGCGTCGAGGGCGCAATGACGCGCGATGTGCTCTACCATAAAGACGGCAAGGTCATCGTCGTCGAGGAATCAATTCCGATGGAAGCGGTGCCTCAATCGGTGCGTGCGGCCGTTGATACGAAATTCGCAGGTGGAAAGATCAAGCTTGCGGAGAAGCTGATGCGCGACGGCAAGGTGAGTTACGAGTTCCAGATAAGCTACAAGGGCAAGAACGTTCAGCCCGTCTTCGATCCGGATGGAAAGGAAGTGAAGGGCTGATGGGCGAAACTCTTGCACTGAAGGGTCGCTGACATAGCTTCAATCAGCCTGAGAGAAGAAACAAGTCCGGCGCAGGCAGACGGGCTTGCGGACCTCACTCGAGTTCAGCAGAAGGCAGCCGTCAACAAGCGCCGGACATCCGGACGATCGAACCTACCTGCCTAACTTCACGTGTCCGCCGAATTGGAGCGTCGCGCGCACACTGAAGGTGTGCGTTTTCTCGTCCTCACCATTCTCCGCGAATGTGTAGGCGGCGCCGAGGTTCCATTTCGCCGCGCCGGACGGCGCGTCTTCTTCTTCCCCAGACGCATAAATTACTTCGAAATCCGCCAATTGCTCGCGGGTGTCCGGACCGTCGGCGACAAAGTTCCGCTGATGCGTGTAGGTGGCTATGTAGGTCATAGGTTGCACTTCCAGCGCGACAGATCCGGTGAGAAGCAGAGCGTCGTCCGGACCGCCATCGAAATGCTTAAGGTAGGCCGATTCGCCGAGAAGCCTCAGTGTGTTCCCGTTGAGGTCGAAGCTTCCAGTGGCGGCAGCAAGGTAGGCCAATTCATTGCCGGTCCCCGGCAGCGGTTCCTCTTCTTCTTCCTCCTCCTCCCCTGTGTCGGCGGCCAGCCCAGGCTTCTGGTATCGGATGCCAAGGCGATAGCCGAATTCACCGTCCTTGTAACAATCGCCCTTTTCCGCCCCTTTGCAGCCATCAAGGGTAACTGAGAATGAGGATAAACCGGTGGTGTTGCCGGCACCGCCATCCGCCAGCGCGAGCCGTCCACGGTTGGTAAAGAGCGACTCGCTGAGGAACGTCCGGTCGGTCGTAAATACCGTCGCGGCCAGGGCATGGTTCAGCCCAAAGCCCTCGAAGCCAACAACAGCTTCGCCACCCAGACGTTCGTCAGCGTCGAAAACAGACGCCAGATCCGGGGCGTGTATCCCCGGCAGGGCTTCGCTGGCCAGGCTGAACACCGTGTCGAACTTTCCGGCCCTCACGGTCAGGGGATCGACCTTAGCGAGAGCGTAGAGCTCACCGACATAGGTGCCGATCCCTTGAAAGGCCGCATCCTCCCCGGGTTCCGGGTCGACCACGGGCTCGGTAACGATGGCACTCACGAACCGAAGATAATCCGTCGGCGCGTAGAAAAGATCGAGTTCGAACTTCGGAAACAACACATTGGATCTCAGGAAAGACGGATGTGCGCCAAATATCCAGTCGTTCTGCAACTCCGCGGTAGCCTCGTACCCCGCGCAGGGCGCGGCGCATTCTTCGGCCAGAGCCGGTATCGTTTCTTCGGCCAGAGCCCGTTCGTGCTCCTCCGCCAGTGCAGAAGCCGAAGAGTACAGCAGCCATATGCCACTAAGCGCTAAGATAAAAAGGCGAATGACCGTCGAGCCCCCATGAGATGCACCACGCGTCGATGATAGCCGATGAGTCCACTGCGGCAACTGCGATTTCGTCATTTTGTCCCTTACAAACGCGACTTGTCTCATACAAACGCAAACGTGTCGCATCTCTACAACACTTCTTCGCTATTCCGCGCCGGTACGCTCCCCCGAGGACCGCCGGCGCAGCAAATTGGCGGTCCCGCTTCGCCTTCCTCGAATGAATATTCGGGCACTCCCCGACCGAGGCAAATTGCGCCAGAGCACGTCCAGCCTTTCGCTGGAAACAGACACACGCGCATGCAACCGACGCGAGCACTCACGGCGTGAGTGGCTATCCTAATAAATTTGTATGAACTATTTCTCTACTCCAAAAGTTAGAGACCCGCCGGATATACGGTAATAGCGCCTTGCAATATTGATTAATTATGCGGCGCCCTCCCGCGTGATACGCTTCGGGACTGTCTCTGATCTGTCGCAGGCGCGGTTTCGCGCGCCGCGGAATCGTGGGGGATTGCCGTGCTGCAAACGCTCGTCAAGCTGAGTCTGGAATTTCGGCATCTGGTCATAGCAGCCGCGATACTCCTGGTAGCGGCGGGTGCCGTTCTTCTTCCCAAGGCCAGAATCGACGCTCTTCCCGAGTTCGGGGCGCCGGTCGTGGAGGTGCAGACCGAGGCGCTCGGGCTGTCGACAGGCGAAGTCGAAAGCCTGGTGACCATCAATCTCGAAGAGATTCTGACCGCGACGCCGTTCCTCAAATCAATTCATTCCAAGTCGGTGCCGGGGATGGCTTCGGTGTTGCTCACCTTCGAGCCCGGCATGGATCCGATGAAAGCCCGACAAATGGTGCAGGAGCGTCTTACGATGGCTTGGGCCCTGCCCAATGTCTCGAAGCCGCCCACCATGCTGCAACCGAAGTCGGCGGCAGGCCGCGCCATGATCGTCGGACTGTCGTCCAAGACCGTGTCGCTGATCGACATGTCGGTGCTGGCCCGGTGGACGATGACGCCGAAGCTGCTCAGCGTGCCGGGCGTCGCCAACGTCGCGATCTGGGGCCAGCGCGCTCGCCAGCTTCAGGTGCAAATCGAACCTCAGCGCCTCGAATCGGCAGGCGTCTCGCTCGATGAAGCCGTAGAGAGCGCCGGGGATTCGCTCTGGGTCTCGCCGCTCAGTTATCTGGAAGCGTCAGTACTCGGAAGCGGAGGCTGGATCGACACGCCGAACCAGAGGCTCGGCATCCAGCATGTGCAACCGATCAGCAAGGCCAGCGACCTGACGAAGGTTGCTGTCCCGTCTTCCGCGCTCAGGCTAGGAGACGTGGCCGAGGTCGTCGAAGGCCATCCGCCGCTGATCGGCGATGCGATGATCAACGGACAGCCTGGCCTCATCCTCGTCGTCGAGAAGCTTCCCAACGTCGACACCAAAGCGGTCGTAGCGGGGGTCGAAGCTGCGCTCGCGGAGTTGAGCCAAGGCATGCCGGGCATCGACATCGACGCCTCCCTCTACCGCGCCTCCGACTATGTCGACAGCGCCTTGGCCAATCTGGTCCGGATGGTGATCGCCGCCATGGTGGTCGTGTCCGTAGCCCTCTTCCTGTCCTTGACGCCGGTCGGCACGGCGAGCGTCGCCGTCGTCGCGATCGTCCTGTCGTATGTCGCGGCACTTGTCGCTCTCTATTTCAGCAGCCCGATCTTCAACCTGATCCACCTGGCCGGCCTCGCGGCCGCGCTTTCCCTCGTGGTCGACACTGCGGTAGTGGCTGCCGAGGCCCTCGGGCGACGCCTTCGCGCCGGTGGCGGCCGTCCGCTCGCCGCGCCTCTATTCGATGCGATCGGCGAAATCGGCAAGCCAATGATCTATGCAGCGGTGATCGGTCTGCTGGCGGTCGCTCCGATACTCGGACTCGACGGCGAAACCGCGGCATTCTTCCGGCCGCTGGCTCAGGCCTATGGCGTCACGGTGGCCGCTGCCATGGTCGTCGTGCTCTTGGCGGCGCCCGCCCTCGCGATGGTTTTTTTCCGTTCGGGCAGCGCAGCAGGAAACAGGTCCGAACCTGTGGTGGCGCGGCTGTTCGGTGCGGCCTATGGGCGGCTGCTGGGGAGGTTCTCGGCGACGACCGGTCCTGCCTATGCGATCGTGGGTCTCGGAGCGTTGGCGCTACTCGCGGCGACGCCCGCCCTGAAGTGGTCGCCGTCGCCGTCCTTTGACGAAGGCACCGTCCGCGTTTCGTTCAAGGCCGCGCCGGGTGCATCCTTGCCCGCCATGATCCGCACGATGGCGCGACTGGAATCCGAAGTCCGCGCAATCGATGGAGTCAGCTCTGTCGCTGGCCATCTCGGCAGGGCCATCACGGGCGACCAGGTCACCGGCATCGAATCCGGGCAGCTCTGGATTGGGCTCGACGAGCGGGGGAACCGAGCCGCCGCACTGTCGCAAATTCGCGACACGATGGAAGGCTTCGCGGACCTCGAGGTGAAGGTTGAAGGCTATCTGGCCAGTACGGCCGGGCGGATCTTCGCCGACGCCGGCGAACCAGTGGTGGTCCGCATCGAAGGGGCCGAGACGGCCGTGCTTGAAGAGCAGGCAAAGCTCGTCGCGGCGAGAATCGCCGCCGTTGACGGCATCAACTCCGTACGCATCGACAAGAACGCTTTCTCGCCCGAAATCGAGGTCAAGGTCGACGTTGCGGAGGCTGCCGCGCGCCGGATGTCTCCCGGTTTCAGTCCACGTGCGGCAGCGACGGTCTTCGCCGGGCTCGAGGTTGGCAATCTGTTCGAGCAGCAAAAGGTCTTCGAAGTGGTCGTTTGGGGGGCTCCCAACGCACGAAGCAGCATCGCCGACGTCGAGAATCTTCTGATCGAAACGCCTGATCGCCCGCATACACGCCTTGGCGATATCGCCGAGGTGCGGATGGTGCCGCAGTTGAGCACCATCGAGCGTGACGGCGTCACGCGCAGCATGGACGTTCACGCCAGCGTCGCAGGCCGCAGCGTCACGGCAGTGGCCGAAGACGTGGCGGCAGAGCTCAAGAAGGTGCAGCTCCCCTTCGAATACCATGCCTACGTTCGGGGCGAGTATGCCGAGAGCCGTGCAGCCATGCTGCAGGTGACGCTCTTCGCAGCGTCGGCGGCAGTGCTGATCTTCTTCCTGCTGCAGGCGGCGCTGCAAAGCTGGCGACTGGCGACCGGGATGTTCCTTTCGCTGGTGGCAGTGTCGGGTGGCGTCGCGGCGATCCTCGTGGCGGTAACGGGCACCGTTTCGGTTGGGGCGCTTGCCGGACTTCTCGCCGTCCTCGGGCTTGCACTCCGCAACGGTCTGGTTCTGGCCAGCCGCGTCGATCAGACCGGGGAGGGTGACGAATCCTGGCCGGACCGTGTCGCGGCGGCCGCGCGCGAGCGCTTTGCGCCTATGCTGACGAGCACGCTGGTCACCTGCCTCGCCTTCCTTCCCGCAGTGGTCATGGGCAGCGCCGCCGGTCTGGAGATTTTGCATCCAATGGGATGGGTCGTGATCGCAGGCGCAGTCATTTCAGTCCTGATCAATCTGTTCGTCCTACCGGCCATGATGCTCCATTCCGGCCCGGTTTCACGACGCCTTGGAGGAGTTGCACATGCTTCGCAATAGGCTTTTTCTTAAGTCATCCCTCGTCGCCGGTGTGGCTTTCGTCGTGGTTGCCACGGGACCCCTCGCGGTCGCGGAGTCGCCCGCAGGCGCGCCTGCCAAGCTGGTAGAGGTCGCAGGTTCCCCATTTCCACGCGTGGTTCTGACCGAACAGGCTGCCAAACGACTGAGCATCCAGACCGAAGCGCTGCGGGAGGAGACGGCCAAGCGGTGGATGATGATGAACGCCCAGGTCGAGATTGCGAGCGGTGAACCGTCGGTGAATGCAATTACGGAGACGGCTTCCATCGCGCCGGCCGGTGAAAGCGGCCAAGCACGGCAATCCCTGATCAAGGTGCCTGTGGACGCGGCGAGCCAGATGTTGATCGCGGTTGTCGACGACGAGGATGACGAGGACGAGACCGGCGACCACGACGAGTTTGCCGAGATTTTCGGCGTCGCCAACCCGGCGGACGAGGATAAGGACGGTCTAGTGGTCGTGCTGCTGACCGGCCAAGGCCGCTCCGGTAAATATTACACGGCGCGGCCGGTGGCGGTGAAGGACCGGGACGACGGGCGGTTCTTTGAATTCCTCGAGGCAAGCAGCGGCGTCAAGCCAGGCGATCATGCGTTCGTGGCGATGAAGGCGCCGGAGAGCGGCAGCATGGCGAAGATCGTGCCCTACTCGTCGGTTGTCTATGACGAGCACGGGGACAGCTGGCTCTACTCCAATCCGGAGCCGCTCGTCTTCGTCCGCCAAAAAGTGGCTGTCGAGCGCGTCCTTGGCGACATAGCAGTGCTGTCGGACGGACCAGCGCGCGGTACGCCGGTCGTGTCGGTCGGCGCGGTCGAGCTGATGGGGGTTGAATTGAAGTTTGGCGGCCACTGAGCGGGCGTGAAAGACATTCCGTCGCTTGCGAACGCCTGAGTTAGCCGGCGTCCAATCATCCGAACAAAGGACAGGGCCATGTTCCGCTGGATCATCGGCACGAATCTGAAATACCGGTATCTGGTACTGGCCGCGGCAGCGCTGATGGTGCTGCTGGGTCTGGACGTGTTCCGCAAGATGCCCGTGGACGTCTTCCCCGAATTCTCCCCGCCGCTGGTGGAGATTCAGACCGAGGGTATCGGCATGTCGACCGCCGAGGTCGAGGAGCTGATCACCATTCCCCTCGAGGATGCACTGCGCGGCACACCGGAACTCGACGTCATCCGCTCGAAGAGCGTGATGTCGCTGTCCTCCATTGTCATGATCTTCAAGCGGGGAACCGACATCATGCACGCCCGGCAGCTCGTCCAGGAGCGAGTGCAGCTTGCGTCGGCCAGACTGCCGTTCGGCTCGAGCCCGCCCGTCATGCTGCAGCCCTTGTCGTCGACCAGCAGGACCATGAAGATCGGCCTTTCGTCGAAGGAGCTCACTCAGCTCGACCTGTCGATGACCGCCTATTGGAAGATTCGCTTCCGCCTGCTGCGCGTGCCCGGCGTCGCCAACGTGGCGATGTGGGGCGAAAAGCTCAAACAGCTGCAGATCCAGGTCGATCCCGCACGCATGCTGAAACACGGCGTGACGCTGAACGAGGTCATGGAGGCTTCGGCCGATGCGCTGGACTTCGGCCTGCTGCCGATGTCGAGCTCAGCCAAGAGCCAGACCGTAGGCTTCATCGACACCGACAACCAGCGATTGTATGTCGGCGCCGACATAGCGTCCAGCGTGAAGCTGGAGGACGTCAAGAGAATTCCGGTCGAGTCAAAAGCCGGCGAGCGACTGGTACTGGCGGACTTTGCCGACGTCACCTGGGGGGAACCGCTGCCGATCGGCGACGCTGTGATCAATGACGGTCCCGGCATGATGCTGATCGTCGAGAAGTTCCCGTGGGCGAATACGCTGGAGGTCACGCGCGGCGTCGAGGCCGCCTTCGCCGAAATGAGGGACGGCCTCAAGGGCATCGACGTCGACCTGCAGATCTTCCGCCCGGCGACGTTCATCGAGCTCTCGATCCATAATCTGACAATGGCCTTGCTGGTGGGATCGGTCCTGGTGGTCTGCGTTCTCGGCGCCTTCCTGTTCGAGTGGCGGGTGGCGCTCATCAGCCTGCTGGCGATCCCGCTCTCCCTGGTCGCGGCGGGACTTGTTCTCTACTGGCTCGGAACGACCATCAACACGATGGTGCTGGCCGGCTTCGTCGTGGCGGTGGGATCGGTGGTGGACGACGCTATCATCGACGTTGAAAACATCACGCGGCGATTGCGCGAGAATCGCCGCAGCGGCGCTGGCAAATCGGTGGCATCAGTTATCCTGGAAGCATCGCTCGAGATCCGCAGCCCGATCGTCGCCGCGACCCTCATCATCGTCATCTCGGTCGTCCCTGTGTTCTTCATGGGTGGTCTGTCGGGCACTTTCTTCGTACCGCTGGCGACGTCCTATTCCATCGCGCTCCTCGCTTCGATGGCCGTGGCGCTGACGGTGACGCCGGCACTCTGCCTTATCCTGCTTCAAGGAGCGCCGATCGAGCGCGTCTCGCCGCTTGTCGGGCGGTTGCAGCGAGGCTATGCCGCCATGCTGTCGCGGATCATCGCGGCTCCTCGCACGATCTTTGGGATCACCGCGTTCGTCGTGGTCGCGGGATTGGCCGTTTGGCCGCTGCTCGGAACCTCGCTCCTGCCCTCCTTCAAGGAACGTGACTTCCTCATGCACTGGCTGACGCCGCCCGGGACATCGCATGCAGAGATGTACCGGATGACGGTGGCTGCCAGCAAAGAACTGAGATCCATTCCCGGGGTGCGCAACTTCGGCGCTCACATCGGCCGGGCGCTGGTGGCCGACGAGGTGGTGGGCATCGACTTCACGGAGAACTGGATCAGCGTCGATCCGAAGGTCGACTATGACGAGACCCTGAAAGCGGTTCAGGACACGGTCGGCGGCTATCCCGGTATCTATCGCGACGTCCAGACCTACCTTCGCGAGCGCGTGAAGGAAGTGCTCACCGGGTCGGGCGAGTCGATAGTGGTTCGGATTTTCGGGCCTGACGCGGCGATGTTGCGGGAGCAGGCGGTGAGGGTCCGCGACGCCCTGACCGGCATCGAGGGCCTGATTGACCTACACGAGGAGCCGCAGAAGACGGTACCGCAAATTCAGGTCACCGTGGATATCGCCAAGGCGGCTTCCAGGGGTCTCAAGCCCGGCGATGTTCGTCGCGCTGCTGCCGTGATCTTCGCCGGTCACGAGGTGAGCGACGTTCATCGCATCGGAAAGGTGTATGACGTCATGGTATGGTCGACGCCCAAATCGCGGCGCGGCCTTGACGACGTACAGAACGTTCTCCTGGATACCCCCGACGGCGGTCAGGTCCGGCTCGGCGACGTTGCCGAAGTCAAGATTGCCCCGGTGGCCAGCACCATAAAACGTGAGAACGCCTCGCGCCGCCATGACGTGCATGCCAACGTGCGCGACCGCGACCTGGGCTCGGTCGTCCATGAGGTTGAGGAGCGCCTGGCCAAGTTCGAGTTTCCGCTCGGCTATCATGCCCAGCTGCTGGGCGAGGCGGCGGAACGCAGGGCTGCGCAAAGCAGGCTCGTCTATGCCTCTGTTGTCGCCGCGGTCGTAATCTTCATGCTGCTGCAGGCCTCCTTGAGAAGCTGGAGGCTCGCTGCCCTGGTTTTCCTGTCACTGCCGGCCGCTATGGTCGGCGGGGTCATCGCCGCGTATCTGGGCGACGGCATCATCTCGCTAGGCGGCCTCGTGGGGTTTCTGACGGTGTTGGGCATCGCGGCCCGCAACGGGGTGCTTCTGATCCACCATTTCCTGCATCTGGAGCGCGAGGAGGGCGAGCCCTTCGGACCGGAACTTGTCCTGCGCGGCGCGCGTGAACGCCTTTCGCCCATTCTCATGACGACGCTGGCGACCGGTCTTGCGCTCGTCCCCCTGGTTGTCACCGGCAACATTCCCGGGCAGGAAATCGAACATCCGATGGCCATCATCATTCTGGGCGGGCTGATCACGTCAACGCTTCTGAACCTCTTCGTCGTGCCTGCCATCTATCTCAGACTCGGTTCGCTGCAGGCGCGATCGCCGGCGCGGACCACAGGTCTCGGCCTGGAACCATCTCCCCTTTGATACAAGGCCCGAGATCTAGACCAGAACGTTCGTGACTCTACCGCATCCATCCACCGGCTATACCGTTGGCGATCTCGATCGCGCAGCGAAACAGCATGATACCTTACAAAACTCGGAGGACTTGGAGCAGCAAGGAACGCGTCCGTGATTTCGTCTTCACAAAGCGGGCAGGCCAACAGAGCTGGGCCTAGCCGGCGGGGCTAGGAAACGAAATACGGCACCGGCTATACGCTCCTGCCGCTATGATGGGGCACGCATCCATAAGTGAAGCAGCGTCGCTAATTCCCACGCGGTCTGGGCTTTGGTCCTGGTAGGCTTTCGCACGGATTTGCGGCCAATCTGGCGATTCGCGGATCTCTTAGCCAGAGAGTCTTCTTTCTTCTTTCTAGAATCTCGTTGCGGCCCACATCGACGGCCGATTGGCCTTTCGCGGCAAAGGCATAGTCGGCTCGGTTCGTGCGATAGTCTTCCTTTTGGATGGACATCTTTTTCCTCCCGGTCCGCGGCTCCCTCCACTAGCCTGGACGGAGAACACTAGCTGCCGATGCATGGCAGGAGTCTACAAATTGAGGATTGTATTAAAATGATACACTCCACCCGCTCGTCTCACGGGCGCCGCTCAGCATTACCCTGAACCGGCCCGTATGCCGCGCCTATTCGTCGCTATCCTCTCGTCGCTTTCGGAATGCTGTTCCGGACCGCATCGTCCGCTTGCGCTTCAACGTGCGCTTGGCAGCCTTGGTCATAGCCGTGGAAAGTCTTGTGCAGTTGCCAGGGCGGCAACAAGGCCGGGTTGTCCGTGCAAGGTGGTCTCGCCACAGCACCCGGCTCCCAGGCGGGCAAGGAGGGCGACTTATGCTATACGTTGCGTTCTTGGTCGGATACGAGCCGATGGATCAGGAAAGACTTCTGGCCGCAGTCCTCCTAGCTGATGTCGTGGGCAGCACGCCGCTCTATGAGCGCATCGGCGATGATGCAGCTCTGCAGCAGATCTCGGATTGCCTCGACGCGATACGCGAGATCGTCGCCCGGCACGGCGGTGACTTCATTTACTCGAAGGGCGATGACGTGCTCAGCCTGTTCGACAGTTCGGAGGCGGCGCTGAGGGCCGTCTTCCAAATCAGCAGCGAACTGACGAAAGGGCCGTTGCACGCCCGGATCGGATTGCATTTCGGGGCGGTCATTCGCGCGCGGGGCGCGGTATTCGGAGACGTTATCAATGTCACCGCAAGGTTGTCCACCACGGCCAACCCCGGGGAGGTGCTGATCAGCCAGAGCTTCTTCGAAGCCCTTTGCGCGGATAGCCGCAGTGCCCTGCGGCTCCTCGACAAAATGGCTTTCAAGGGAAAGCAAGAACTCTTCGATGTCTATACCCTGGGGAGCGAGGATCGGGCCCTCAGTACGCAAATCGTCAGCCGGGGCACGGTTATCGAGAGACGCTCCGCCCCGCCGCGGCAGATCAATCTGGTCATCCGCTATGGAGATCAGTTGCGATCCTGCCGAAACAACGAATTGGTGACGATCGGCCGATCCCCGGAATGCAACATCGTCATCCAGCGGCCCTGGGTCTCAAGGCACCACGCGACCTTCACCATTTCGAATGGCAAGGCCGTGCTTATCGAGCGAAGCTCGTCGGGCACATTTGTGTCGATGGGACCCGACCATCAGGTATTCGTGCGCCGCGAAGATATCCTTCTCTTCGGCTCCGGCGTCATCTCGCCCGGACGGAGATCGTCCCTCGGCGACGCCGAAATCCTTCACTACGAAATTTTCTCAGACTAATCCGGCCCGGCTTGACCGTTGCCGCATGCTGCCGGATCCAGCGCCGCGCGCTTGTAGAATCGGAAGTTTATTCAGTGAAATTCAATGGCGATTGGCTCCCCGGGCCGGATTCGAACCAGCGACCAACCGGTTAACAGCCGGTTGCTCTACCACTGAGCTACCGGGGAACGGAGGCTCTGACGTGAGTGGCGCAGCCTATAGCAAACACCTTTCGGCTTTGCAAAGCAGCAATTCGCAATTTTTCTGCAGTTTTTCGTGCGGCGATTTGTGGCATCGCTTCGGCGTGCCCACATATGAGCGGCTTGACACCGGCATGGAACAATGCGGCTGGTCGTCCTTTGGTATTTATGACATCGGCCGCGCAGATGGGATCTGGCTTTGAATGACGGCAACTGACGACGATAACCCACCGGCGCGCAAGATCACGGTCTTCGGCCGCGACTTCTCCATGCCGCGCTCGCGGGGATTGCGGATCGCGATCGGCGTGCTACTCACAATCGGCGGGATTCTGGGCTTTCTGCCGATTCTCGGTTTCTGGATGGTTCCGATCGGCCTGCTGGTCCTGTCCTACGAATTCGCACTGGTGCGTCGTCACAGGCGCCGCTTCGTGGTCTGGTGGGAACGCCGCCGCCGGCCGGATTGAGAGCTTTGCAGGGAGAGAGTCCGGCAGGTGCCGCCGACACCATCGGGATCGGCCGCAAGCAATCGGCAACCACTGCCTTCGATGACGAATGGGAAAGCATCGGGAATGACTTGCCGGTGCTTGACGACCTTTCACCGCCAACATATTGAGTTGCCCCGGAACGCCGGGAGCATGGAAGGCCTCGTGGCGGAGTGGTTACGCAGAGGACTGCAAATCCTTGCACCCCGGTTCGATTCCGGGCGAGGCCTCCAATGCCCGGGCTCCGGCGCTGTCGCGCCGGGGCGCTAGGTTCCGGTCGAATTGGCCCGCGTCATTTGCCTGGAAATCGGATCGGGCGCGGGCAGCGAATTGGGCGCGGGAAGCGGGTTGGTTGGGACATGAACGCTGATTTCTCCGAACGCCGCGTGAAGATGGTCGATGGCCAGATCCGCACCACCGATGTGACCAGCGCGCCGCTGATCGAAGCGATGCTTTCCGTGCCGCGCGAGGCTTTTGTCAGCGCCGGGCAGCGGGACCTAGCCTATATCGACGAGGACATCCGCATCACCGATGGCGTCAGTGGCGGCGGTGCCCGCTATCTGATGGAACCGTCACCGCTCGCCAAGCTTTTGCAATTGGCCGAAATCAGCGACACCGATTCGGTGCTCGATGTCGGCTGCGGCACCGGCTATTCGGCCGCGCTGCTTTCCCGAATCGCAAAATCGGTGGTTGCGCTCGAAAGCGACCCGGCGCTTGCCGAAGCCGCGAAGTCGACCCTTTCCGCACTGGATTGCCAGAACACCACCGTAGTGATCGGGCCGTTACCGCAGGGTCATGCCGCCGCGGCGCCCTATGACGTCATCTTCATCGGCGGCAGCGTCGAGGAGGTGCCCGCGGCATTGCTCGGCCAGCTCGCCGAGGACGGACGGCTGGTTGTGGTCGAGGGGCAGGGCAACTCCGGCGTTGCGCGTCTTTTTGTCAAGGCCGGGGGGGTTGTAACCGGCAGACGCGCATTTAATGCGGCAATTAAGCCACTACCGGGGTTCGAACGTGCTCATGCGTTCGAATTTTGAGCGGTTTTGCCTTGCAGCGAAGGCGCTGACATGATCGCTTGCGCTTGAACAATCGTTGCTGATTTGCTTCACGTGCATTTTCGGGGGCTGTCAGCGGGGGACGATAAACACGCGGCGCTAGCTGATCCGGAAGGAAAAGGTGCGCGGCGTGGTTCCCATGCAAACGAATGAGGGATAATACGTGCCGCCCCTACACAAGACTTTTCTATCAGCCATACTTGTTTCGGCGACCGCGCTTTCGCCGCTGGCAGCATCCGCCGAAACGATCACCGGCGCGCTCGCCAAAGCCTATCAATACAATTCCCAGCTGAATTCCGCCCGCGCGGGCACCCGTGTCACCGACGAAGGCGTGGCCATCGCCAAGTCCGGCTACCGCCCGACGATCAGGGGATCGGCTAGCATCGACTATACGAGCAGCCGCAACAACAACCTTGGTCAAACCTTAAATATCACTACGGGCAATTTCGGGGTTGAGATCGACCAGACGCTGTTCGACGGCTTTCAAACCAAGAACAATGTCGCCGCCGCCGAAGCGCAGGTCAGGGCCTCGCAAGAAAGTCTCCGCAACACCGAAGAGAACATCCTGTTCAACGCGGCAAGCGCCTACATGGATGTGATCCGCGATCGCCAGATCGCGGTCCTGACCGCACAGAACCTGCAATTCCTGACCGAGCAGGCGCGCGCCGCGCGATCGCGCTTCGAGGTCGGAGAGGGCACCCGCACCGACGTCGCACAGGCCGATGCCTCGCGGGCGACCGCGGTGGCGCAACTCGCCAGCGCTCGCGCGACGGCGCTGGCGAGCGCTGCGACCTACCACCAGATCATCGGCGACGAGCCGGGCAAGCTCAAGGCGGCCGCGCCGGTTGGAAAGCTGCTGCCGGGAAGCCTCGATTCGGCCTTCGCCATCGCCGCCGCGGAGCATCCGGCCATCCTTGCCACCGAGCATCTCGTCGACGCCGCGGCCTTTTCGGTTAAGTCGGCCGAAGGGGCGCTATTGCCGCAGCTTTCCGCCAGCGCCGGGATTTCGAGCCAGTATCGCAACACCTCGCCCGGCGTTTTTGCATCGGCGGGTTCCGAAGGAACGACCAATTCGGCCAATATCGGTGCAACGCTTACCGTGCCGATCTATTCGGGCGGGCGCACCTCTGCGCTGGTCCGCCAGTCGAAGGAATCGCTCAGCCAGGCCCGCATCGAGGTCGACGTCAGTCGCGACCAGGTGCGCCAGGCCGTGGCTTCGGCGTGGACGCAATACACCGCCGCGCGCGAAAGCGTGGATGCCAACAGGCAGGTGATCGCCGCCGCGCAACTGGCGCTCAACGGCGTCATCGAGGAACGCAATGTCGGCCAGCGCACCACGCTCGACGTGCTCAACGCGCAGAACGCCGTCATCACCGCCAAGATCAACCAGGCGAGCTCCGAGCGCGATGTCGTCGTGGCGAGCTACGCCATCCTGTCGGCGATTGGCCGCCTGTCCGCCGGCCAACTCGGCCTGGCGGTCACGAAATACAACCCGGAAGAGCATTACAACGCCGTCAGGGACAAGTGGATCGGGCTGCGCACGCCGGACGGCCGCTGAACCTTTGGCATTTCCAAAAGCGCCGCGTGTCCAATGGATGCGCGGCGCTTTTGCATTGGAAACCAGACGGTCGGCTGTCGGCGGCTTAGCGAGCTAATCTGTTGAAATCCAACGTCTCCCCAGATTGGGGATTCTCGGATGACGATCGGTCGGCTACGCTGTCCGCATTGATTCGAATTCCGGTCTTGCCGGAATGGGAATCTTGAACAAGTCACAAAGGCGGCGGATGTGACGATGGCGACAGCGAGCAGCGCGCAGCGCGAACCTTCCATGGAAGAGATACTTGCTTCCATCCGAAGGATCATCGAGGACAGCGATACCGGCCGCAAACAACCGGCGGCGGACAACGGTGACGTTCGCCAGGACCTCCGGCCGACGCCGGCGGCGCAGACGGCCGACCTTGACCCCTTCCGTTCCGAGCTCAACGCCGGATCCGCTCCCAGCAAGCCGGTGAGTTTGGCGGAGATACAGGCCCAGCTTGCGGCGTCCGATCCGACGATCGCCGAGACCGGCCCTGAACCGGTGAAGACCGCGCCCGCTCCCACCACCCTGGCGGAAGTCGGGGCCAGGGTAGCCGCCGAGCCGGACACCCCGGCGGTCGCGAGGGCGGCGGAGAGCGTGCCGCAAGGTGCCGATACCATCGTCGCCGAATGGCGGCGCGAGATCGCCGCCGTTGGCGGAAATTCCGTCAAGGCGAAGGTAGCAACTCCGGAAGTGGCGCGCGAAGTCGAGATCGACGAGGAGGATCTTGCGGCGCCAACGGCCGAGACCGCGGCGCCCGACAACGTTTCGGAGCCATCCTCGGCCGACCTGCCGCCAGCCTGGCCGGCAATCCTGTCCGAGCATGCGGGCCGTCAGGTCGCGGCGGCCTTCGGCGAGCTTTCCGATGCCTTCGCCAGCCGCAGCAAGAAGAGCTTCGACGAGATGGCCGAGGAGATGCTGCGGCCGATGCTGCAGGACTGGCTCGACAACAACCTGCCGACACTGGTCGAACGGCTGGTGCGCGAGGAAATCGAACGCGTGGCGCGCGGCGCGCAGTGATTTCGTCTGGGCTTTCAGCGCAAAAAGCGCCACCCTCAGGCGGTGCTTTTTATTTCCGCGAAAATGTGGCCGCGCGATCTGTCTCGCGATGAGTCATGGGCTTGCCGCAGATCGCCGCAAGCCTATCTGGGCAAGGCGGGCCCATCCTTCTCGCGGTTGACTCGGCCAAGAGCTTCCGATTTACACCGGACGCTTGTTCCCGACAGTTCGGACTTCCTCCATGCTTGATAAAACCTACGACGCCAAGACCGTCGAGCCGAAGATCGCCAAAATCTGGGAAGAGGCCGATGCGTTCCGCGCCGGCGCCGGCGCGGAGGAAGGGGCGGAAGCCTTCACCATCGTCATCCCGCCGCCGAACGTTACGGGCTCGCTGCATATGGGGCACGCGCTCAACAACACGCTGCAGGATATCCTGGTGCGGTTCGAGCGCATGCGTGGCAAGAATGTGCTGTGGCAGCCGGGCATGGATCATGCCGGCATCGCCACGCAGATGGTGGTCGAGCGGCAGCTGATGGAGAGGCAGATCCATCGCCGCGACCTGTCGCGCGAGGAGTTCATCGAAAAGGTCTGGGAGTGGAAAGCCGAATCCGGCGGCGCCATCTTCAATCAACTGAGGCGGCTCGGTGCCTCGGCCGACTGGAGCCGAGAGCGCTTCACCATGGACGAGGGTCTGTCCAAGGCGGTGCTGGAGGTGTTCGTCACCCTATACAAACAGGGGCTGATCTACAAGGACAAGCGCCTTGTGAACTGGGATCCGAAGCTGTTGACGGCTATTTCCGACCTCGAGGTCGAACAGCATGAGGTCAACGGCAATCTCTGGCATTTCCGCTACCCGGTCGAAGGCCTCGCGTTCGATCCCGAGAATCCGAAGACGTTCATCACCGTCGCCACGACACGCCCGGAAACCATGCTGGGCGACTCGGCGGTGGCGGTTCACCCCGACGACGAGCGGTTTCGCGACCTGGTCGGCAGGAACGTCATCCTGCCGATCGTCGGCCGCAGGATACCGGTTGTTGCGGATGAGTATTCGGATCCGGAAAAGGGTTCCGGCGCGGTCAAGATCACCCCGGCGCATGACTTCAACGACTTTGAGGTCGGCAAGCGCCACAAGCTGCCGGCGATCAACATCCTGACCGTCGAAGCCTACATCAAGCTCAAGGATAACGAGGAGTTCCTTGCAGGTCTTGAAGTGACGCCGCAGCGCCAGGCCGTCTGGGATGAGCTCGACGGGCTGGATCGCTTCGTGGCGCGCAAGAAGATCGTCGAGCTGATGGAAGCGGGCGGCTTCCTGGAAAAGGTCGAGCCGCATCGCCACACCGTGCCGCATGGCGATCGCGGCGGCGTGCCGATCGAGCCGTTCCTCACCGACCAGTGGTACGTCAACGCGGCGGAGCTCGCCAAGCCGGCCATTGCCTCTGTGCGCGAGGGCCGCACGAACTTCGTGCCGAGGAACTGGGAGAAGACCTATTACGACTGGATGGAGAACATCCAGCCCTGGTGCATCTCGCGGCAGCTGTGGTGGGGGCACCAGATTCCGGCCTGGTACGGGCCGGACGGGCGCGTCTTCGTCGAGAAGACCGAAGAGGAGGCGCTGGCTGCGGCGGTCGAATATTATTTGGCACTGGAAGGACCGTGGAAGGCCTGGGTCGAGGACAAGCTTGAGAATTTCAAGCCGGGCGAGATCCTGACGCGCGACGAGGACGTTCTCGACACCTGGTTCTCCTCGGCGCTGTGGCCGTTCTCGACGCTCGGCTGGCCTGACCAGACGCCGGAGCTGAAGACCTACTACCAGACCGACGTGCTGGTGACCGGCTTCGACATCATCTTCTTCTGGGTGGCCCGGATGATGATGATGGGCCTGCATTTCATGAATGAGGAGCCGTTTCACACGGTCTATGTTCATGCGCTGGTGCGCGACAAGAACGGGCAGAAGATGTCGAAGTCGAAAGGCAACGTCATCGACCCGCTCGACCTGATCGACGAGTATGGCGCCGACGCGCTGCGCTTCACCTTGACCGTGATGGCAGCGCAGGGGCGCGACGTGAAGCTCGACCCGGCGCGTATCGCCGGATACCGCAATTTCGGGACCAAGCTCTGGAACGCCACGCGCTTCGCCGAAATGAACGAGGTCGCCAGGAACGACGATTTCTGGCTGCACGACGCCAAGCTCGCGGTCAACCGCTGGATCCTGACCGAGCTGACGCGGGCGGCGCGGGCGATCACGGAGGGCATCACCACCTACCGCTTCAACGAGGCGGCGGGCGCCGCCTATCGCTTCGTCTGGAACTTGTTCTGCGACTGGTATCTCGAACTGCTCAAGCCGGTGTTCATGGGCGCGGACGAGGCGGCCAAGGCGGAGAGCCGGGCCTGTGTCGCCTTCGTGCTGGACGAGATCTACAAGCTGCTGCACCCGATGATGCCGTTCATGACCGAGGAGCTGTGGGCGCAGACCGCGGGCGAGGGGAAGGAACGCACCTCCCTGCTTTGCCACGCTGCTTGGCCCGCGCCCGATTTCGAGGATGACGAGGCTGCCGCCGACATCAACTGGCTGGTCGAGCTCGTCTCCGGCATTCGCTCGGTGCGCTCGGAAATGAACGTGCCGCCGGCGGCGATCGCGCCGCTGGTGGTGATCGGCGCCAATGCCATCACGCAGGAAAGGCTGGACCGCCACGCCCAGGCCATCAAGCGGCTGGCGCGTGTCGGCGACATCGCGCTGGTCGATGCGCCGCCGAAAGGCTCGGCCCAGATCGTTCTCAACGAAGCGACCGTCTGTCTGCCGCTCGGCAGCCTTATCGACCTTCAGGCCGAAGCAACGCGGCTGCAGAAGGAACTGGCCAAGGTGACCGAGGAGATCGCCCGCCTGCACAAGAAGCTTTCCAACGAGAAGTTCGTCGCCAACGCGCCGCAGGAGGTGGTCGAGGCAGAGCGCGAAAAGCTCGCCGAATATCGCGAGGCGCAAGAGAAGCTTTCAGTTGCCCTGACCAGGGTCCGAGACGCCGGGTGACCGGCAAGATTCGGCTTCACTGGAGGGCGCTTTACGAAGCGTCACCACGCTCGTATACGGGCCTGCCGTTGGGTTAATTTTGACGTAAACGGAAAGTTTTGGCCCCATTGTTGCCGTAATGTAACAATGGGGCCCAGTCCGATCAAAATGGCCCGTTTTTGAGCTGTTTCGGACCGTTTTTGCAATTTTTTCTCTCAGTCCGATGCCGAGTGGGCCGCTTTTAAGGCTCAATGGGCGGTCGATGACCATGGCGAAAATACGAGCTGTCAAGGTGTACATGTACAGCTCACGAATTCGTTGTTGCGCCGTTAACCTGAATTGGTTCTAGCTTGCCCCACTTCGTGTTTCGGGGAGGATTTCCATGAACGTTTTGCGGCTCAAAGCACTGCTGGGGGCAGGGTGCTTTTCGCTGGCTTTGATCGGAGCGGCGATGCACCCGGCGCATGCCGGTGGGCTCGAGCGCGGCGGCTACGACATCGACCTGCTGTTCGACCCGGCGCCGTTCGCGACGGAAGCGGAAGCTACCTATGTGATGCCGGATCGCAAGTACAAGAATGCGACTGGTCTGAATGGGACATTCAATTTTCTCAGTTCCACGGCGGATGGCGCCGAGGGTTATTGGGTGCCGCGCATCGGGGGCAAGATTCAGGTTGTGCCGGGCGTCGATTGTATGATCGACTATTCACAGCCGTGGGGCGCTCACACCGCCCCTGGCGCGTCGTGGAATGGCGCTTTTTCCAACGTTGAAACGGACATCAAGAGCAATAACTACGCTGGTACCTGTTCATACAAGTTCGATGTCGGTAAGGGCCAGCTCCGCTTTATCGGCGGCGCGTTCTACCAGGATATTTCAGGCTTCAAGCAAAGCTTAGTGGGTTTCAATCCAGTTGGGCCGTCACCGATTGGCCGCGTCGACCTGGAGGCCAGCGGCTGGGGCTGGCGCGCTGGCGTTGCCTACGAAATCCCTGAGATCGCACTCCGCGCCAGCTTGGTCTATAATTCCCAGGTCAAGCTCGACAACATCTCCGGCACCCTGACGTCACCGACATTACCCACGGGTTCTGCGCCGATCTACGGCAGCACTCAGTACATGCCGGACTCCGTGGAGTTGAAATTGCAATCCGGCATCGCGCCAGGCTGGCTTGCTTTCGGTTCGATCAAATGGGTGAACTGGAGCGTGCTGCAGAGCGTTCCCATTTGTATTGTCGGGACTCCCACCGCCGCATGTTTTACGGGCAATGATGCTTCCGGCTCTCTTCAGGCCACCTCGCTGGACCTGATGTATCGCGACGGTTGGACGGTGTCCGGCGGCATAGGCCATAAGTTCAACGATCAGTGGAGCGCCGCCGGTCAGCTCACCTGGGATCGCGGCACTTCGCACGGCTATGGCGCGCAGACCGATACTTGGACACTCGGGGGCGGCGTCGCCTACACGCCGCGGCCGAACATCGAGGTTCGGTTGGCTGGTGCATTCGGTGTGCTGACCAGCGGGCATTCCGGCATCGTGACCGGAGACAACGGTTATCAGGCCGGCACCGACGCCAGCTACGACTTCGGCAACGATCTGGTCACGGCGATCTCGGGTGGCATAAAGATCAAGTTCTAAGCCGCTCCCGCAATTCCGCGAAGAAGGCCGGGCACCGCCCGGCCTTTTTCTATTGGGCAATCAACGGCCTGGGCTGGTTGGCCGATCCTGTGTTGCAAATTAGCTGCACAGCCGGCGCTTCAGACGATTGTGACGTTTCAGCAACAGTTTATGAACAACCCCGAAGCAAAAAGGCTAGCCGAGGGAACTGCCCATTTCCCGCCATAAACCCGGAGCAACTCGAGTAGGTCTCGGGACGCGTGCCAGGTTGGCCCGGCGATGGGACCGGCCGCGGGGTGTGCGGCAAGGACGACGATGGACGCCAAGGCAATCTCCAAGGCCAAGCTGCCCAGCCGCTACGTGACCGAAGGTCCGGCGCGCGCGCCGCATCGTTCATACCTCTACGCCATGGGATTGTCGGCGGCCGAGATCGCGCAGCCGCTCGTCGGCGTCGCCAGCTGCTGGAACGAGGCCGCACCCTGCAACATCTCGCTGATGCGCCAGGCGCAGGTGGTGAAGAAGGGCGTCGCGGCCGCCAATGGCACGCCGCGCGAATTCTGCACCATCACCGTCACGGACGGTATCGCCATGGGCCACCAGGGCATGAAGTCGTCCCTGGTGTCGCGCGAGGTGATCGCCGATTCAGTCGAGCTCACCATGCGTGGCCATTGCTATGACGCGCTGGTCGGGCTTGCCGGCTGCGACAAGTCGCTGCCCGGCATGATGATGGCGATGGTGCGGCTCAACGTGCCGTCGATCTTTATTTATGGCGGTTCGATCCTGCCCGGCAGCTACCGCGGAAGGCAGATCACCGTGCAGGATGTGTTCGAGGCGGTCGGGCAGCATTCGGTCGGCACGATCTCCGATGCCGAGCTGCTCGAGATCGAGCAGGCCGCCTGTCCGTCGGCAGGGTCGTGCGGCGCCCAGTTCACCGCCAACACCATGGCGACGGTCGCCGAGGCGATCGGGCTGGCCTTGCCCTATTCCTGCGGCGCGCCGGCGCCCTACGAAATGCGCGACCGGTTCAATTTCGCCTCCGGCGAAAAGGTCATGGAGCTGATCGCGAAAAACATCCGGCCGCGCGACATCGTTACCCGCAACGCTTTGGAGAATGCCGCGACGGTCGTTTCGGCCACCGGCGGCTCGACCAACGCGGCGCTGCATCTGCCGGCGATCGCGCATGAGGCGGGTATCAAGTTCGACCTCTTCGACGTGGCGGCGATCTTCGAAAAGACACCTTATATCGCCGACCTCAAGCCCGGCGGCAAATATGTCGCCAAGGACATGTTCGAAGCCGGCGGCATTCCGCTCTTGATGAAGACGCTGCTCGACCACGGCTATCTTCACGGCGACTGCATGACGGTCACTGGCCGCACTTTGGCCGAAAACATGGAGCACGTTGCCTGGAATGAGAGCCAGGATGTTGTGCGTCCCGCCAATCGGCCAATCACCAAGACAGGCGGCGTTGTGGGCTTGAAGGGCAACCTCGCCCCCGAAGGCGCGATCGTGAAGATCGCCGGCATGTCGGAGCTGAAATTCTCAGGCCCGGCGCGCTGCTTCGATTCGGAAGAGGAGTGCTTCGAAGCGGTCACGCAGCGCAATTACCGGGAGGGCGAGGTTCTCGTCATCCGCTACGAGGGGCCGCGCGGCGGTCCGGGCATGCGCGAGATGCTGTCGACGACGGCAGCGCTCTACGGCCAGGGCATGGGCGGCAAAGTGGCGCTGATTACCGACGGCCGTTTTTCCGGAGCTACACGTGGTTTCTGCATCGGCCATGTCGGGCCGGAGGCGGCGGTCGGCGGGCCGATCGGGCTCATCAAGAATGGCGACGTGATCTCAATCGATGCCGTTAATGGCACGATCGAGGTGGCGCTGTCGGATGCCGAACTGGCGGCCCGGGCCAAGAAATGGAAGGCGCGCAAGACCGACTATAAGTCCGGCGCGATCTGGAAATATGCGCAGACCGTAGGGTCGGCCCGCGACGGCGCGGTCACCCATCCGGGCGGCGCAAAAGAAACACACTGCTATGCGGACATTTGAGGTGTTGAGGTCATTTGTCTTGCCGGCACTGGTCGCGGTGGCGACCTTGGGCGCCGTCGGGCAGGTCATGGCCTTCGATGACAAGGTGTTCGACGACAAGACCGGGGTCAAGCCGCAGTCGAGCCCGTGGGCGGTGTTCCAGTTCGGCTTCTCCGCCTACAAGAACGGCCACAAGGACCAAGCGGTCGAGGCCTATAAATATGCCGCCGAGAACGGCCAGATCGGCGCCACCTGGAAGCTTGCGCGCATGTATGCCCAGGGCGACGGCGTGGCCCGCGACGACTATGCGGCCTTCAAGTTCTTCTCCGAGATCGTCGATCAGGATGTCGAGCCCGGCTCGCCCGAGGAAAGCTATGTCTCCGATGCGCTTGTCGCGCTCGGCGACTATCTGCGCAAAGGTATCCCCGGCAGCCCGGTCGAGGAGAACGAGGTTGCGGCGCAGGAATACTACATGCGCGCCGCCGCCAACTACCGCAACCCGAACGCGCAGTTCGAGATCGGTCAGATGTTCCTGAAAGGCGAGGGCGGCGTGAAGGCCAGCGTCAAGCAGGCCGGGCGCTGGCTGCAACTCGCGGCCGAAAAAGGCCATGCCGGCGCGCAGGCGACGCTCGGCAATCTGTTGTTCCAGAGCGGCAAGATCGTGCGCGGCCTGGCGATGATGACGGCTGCCTTGGAGCGTGCCCCGCCGGCGGATCAGCCCTGGATCCGCAGCATGCAGGAAGAGGCCTTCGCCGCGGCTGGCGAAGCCGACCGTCGCACGGCGATTTCGCTCGCCGACGACATCCTGACCAAGGGCAACAACGGCGACCAGTAGGCCGCAGCTTCGGCTTCAATTTTCGGTAGGTTCCGTCGGCGCCGTGATTGAGGTCGGGTGCAGTTTCGGCGCCTGATTCTCGCCGGGGCAGTCGTCCTGGACCTTCGTCCAGGACGTGTTGTTGAGAACCATATCGCAGCGGGCGAGGTGACTTTCGCCGGCAATGGTCAGGCAGGCCGTCTCACCGAGCTTGAACGATTTGCCGTTGGCAAGACACTCCGGGGCCGCGAGCGCTGGCGCGGCAAATGCCAGCGCAAGGCCGACCGGGCAAAGAACAAATCGGATCGCCATCGAACCCCGCAACAATCCCGCATCAGACACACGATTTGTGGCGACATCAGGGTTCGGCAAGAGTCCGCAAGCAGCGCCTTCAGGCCGGCTGCAAGCGCAGATCGATGGCCACTGGCACGTGGTCGGAAGGTTTTTCCCAGGCGCGGACGTGCTTTTCAACCGAGGCCGACGAGAAGCGGTTAGCGGCTTCGGGAGACAGCAACAGATGGTCGATGCGGATGCCGTTGTTCTTCTGCCAGGCGCCGGCCTGATAGTCCCAGAAAGTATAGACATCCGGCGAATCGGTCACGGCGCGCACGGCCTCCGTGAAGCCGAGATTCTTCAGGCGCCGGAAGGCCTGCCGCGTCTGAGGCTGGAATAGCGCGTCACTGCGCCAGTTTTCGGGGAACCTGGCGTCGGCGGGCTCGGGGATGACGTTGTAGTCCCCGGCCAGCACCAGCGCTTCCTCGAGCCTCAGCCGCTCTTCCGCCCAGCGCTCTAGCCTCGCCATCCATGACAGCTTGTAGGAAAACTTCCGCTCGTCATCGACTGGGTTGCCGTTCGGCAGATAGAGGGAGGCGACCCGCAGCGCGCCCTTATCGGTCGAGAAGACGCCTTCGATGAAGCGCGCGTGGTCGTCGGCATCGTCGCCAGGCAAACCGCGATTGACCTCGTCGAAGGGCAGCTTCGACAGGAGAGCGACGCCGTTGAAGCTCTTTTGGCCGTTGGTCTCGACATTATAGCCCAGCGCCTCGATCTCCGCCCGCGGGAACTGGTCGTCGACCGTCTTGATCTCCTGCAGGCACACGATGTCCGGCGCGCTCTCGGTAAGCCAGTGGGTGAGGTTGCCGATGCGGGCGCGAACGCCGTTGATGTTCCAGGTGACGATCTTCATGCGGACCTCAATGTTCTTCCGGCGCAAGGCGCTCGACGAGGCCGATCGTATTGCCTCCCGGATCCTTTAGAAAGGCCATCCATTCGCTTTCCCCCGCCGGACCGAACCGGCCCTCGGTGTCGCGATGGACCAGCGCCGGCGACGCGGTGAAAGGAACACCGGCGGCTTTCGCCTCGGCATGGAAGGCCTCAAGGCCGGCAATATCGAGATAGACGGTGCCAGGGGGCACGCCGTCGCCAAAGAACAGCCGCACGCCGCCCGCGATGATGAAGGCGATGCCCGGCGGATCGTAGCGCGCATGCACGCTCATGCCGAGCACATCGTGCCAGAAAGCCAGCGTTCTATCCAGATCGCGCCCGGCCGACAGCGCGACCTGACGGACCGCGCCGACCGTGGGCATGGCGGCCCGCTAGACGGAGAAGCTGGTGCCGCAGCCGCAGGAGGCGACGGCGTTCGGGTTTCGGATCTGGAAAGACTGACCCATAAGGTCATCGACGAAATCGATCACCGAGCCGCCCATATAGACCAGCGAGAGGTCGTCGATGAGGATCGTGGCGCCATCCTTCTCGATGGCTACGTCGTCGTCGTTGCGACTATCGACGAGATAGAACTTGTAGGAGAAGCCGGAGCAGCCGCCGCCTTCGACGGAAACGCGCAAGGCATTCTTGCCCGGCTCGCCGGCCAGAATCCTGGCGATCCGCTTCGCGGCCGCTTCGGTCATTTCGACCTTCATGGCAGTCTTGGCATCCGCGCCCATCGGCGTCACCTTGCTTTCGGTTTCCCATGATAGGTATGAAGCGGACGGGGGCAAGTCAACTGGTGGGCGAATGGGCAAGGATGCTCTCGGTGAGATCGGTTTCGGCTACCGGCCGCGCGCCGTTTACGCGAGCGATCCGGCGCGCTCGCGCGGCCGCCTGTTCGATGAGCCGGAAAGTCCGACCCGGACGCCATTCCAGCGTGACCGCGACCGCATCATCCATTCCACCGCCTTCCGCCGGCTGAAGCACAAGACGCAGGTGTTCATTGCGCATGAGGGCGATCACTACCGCACCCGGCTGACGCATTCGATCGAGGTGGCGCAGATTGCCCGCGCCCTGGCACGCGCGCTGCGCGGCGACGAGGATCTGGCGGAGGCAGTGGCCTTGGTGCACGATTTCGGTCACACGCCTTTCGGCCATACCGGCGAGGAGGCGCTGAACGAAAAGATGGCCGGCTGGGGCGGCTTCGACCATAACGCGCAGTCGTTGCGCGTCGTCACCCGGCTCGAGCGGCGCTACGCCGAGTTCGACGGGTTGAACCTCAGCTGGGAGACGCTGGAAGGGCTGGTCAAGCATAACGGGCCGCTTACCGATGCAAGCGGGAAGGGGCTCAAGGGCCCCGTGCCGCAGGCGATCCGCGACTATTCCGCACTGCACGACCTCGAGCTCGACCGCTTCGCCGGCATCGAGGCGCAGTGCGCCGCGATCGCCGACGATATCGCCTACAACACGCATGACATCGACGACGGCCTGCGTGCCGGCCTGCTGACGCTGGACATGCTGGAAGACATCGGCCTGCCGGGCTCGATCCTGAGTGGCGTGCGCGCCCGCTACCCACAACTCGACGACGTTCGCACCGGCCACGAGCTGATGCGGCGGCAGATCACGCTGATGGTGGAGGATGTTATTGCTGCCGCTACCGACAATATCGAGCGCCTCAAGCCGGACAGCGCCGATGCGGTGAGGGCCGCGGGTGAGACGATGGTCACCTTCTCGGCCGAAATGGCGGCAGCCGAAAAGGAGCTGAAGGCCTTTCTTTACAAGCATCTCTACCGGCATGCCGAAGTGATGCGCGTGCGGGCCGACGCCGAGCAGATCGTCCGCGACCTGTTCGATGTCTATTTCGCCGACCCGCGCGCCATGCCGGACGGCTGGCGCGAAGGGCTCGACAGGGCGCAGGATCGCATCAAGGCGCGCAGCGTCGCCGATTTCCTGGCCGGAATGACCGATACCTATGCGCTCAAGGAGCACAGGCGATTGTTTGACCATACGCCGGATTTGGGCTAGGGCGAGCCACGATTTTGTCGGCCAAGCAGCCGGTCCCTCTTAAAGCCCAGAGCATACCCGATGAATATCTTCGCCGATTTCAACGCGCGGATCGTAAGAGCCGTCGAAGCCCTTGATCTGAAGGACAAGGATGGCGGAGCGCTGGATCTGTCGCGCATCGCGGTCGAGCCGCCGCGCGACGCCAGTCATGGCGACCTTGCCACCAATGCGGCGATGGTGCTGGCAAAGCCCACCGGCCAGAACCCGCGCGCGCTGGCCGAGCAGCTGACCGCAGCGCTGCGCAGCGATGCCGACATCGCTTCCGCCGATGTTGCCGGCCCGGGCTTCGTCAATCTCCGGCTGAAGGACGGCTTCTGGCAGGCGCATTTGGCAGTGCTGCTCGGCGAGGGCCGCAACTATGGCCGCTCCAAAATCGGCGGCGGCCGCAAGGCCAACGTCGAGTATGTCTCGGCCAATCCGACCGGCCCGATGCATGTCGGCCATTGCCGGGGCGCCGTCGTCGGCGACACTTTAGCCAACCTGATGGCCTTCGCCGGCTACGATGTGACCAAGGAATATGTCATCAACGATGCCGGCTCGCAGATCGACGTGCTTGGACGCTCGACCATGCTGCGCTATCGCGAGGCGCTCGGCGAAGCCGTCGGCGAGATTCCGCCAGGCCTTTATCCAGGCGACTATCTGATACCCGTCGGGCAGGCGCTGGCCGAACAGTTCGGCCTCGGCCTGCTGGAGATGCCGGAAGACGAGGCGCTGGCGATCGTCAAGGATCGCACGGTCGACGCGATGATGGCGATGATCCGCGAGGATCTGGCGCTGCTCAACGTGCATCACGACGTGTTCTTCTCCGAACGCACGCTGCATGCCGACAACGCAAAGAAGATCCGCGCGGCAATCGCCGACCTGACGCTGAAGGGTCATATCTACAAGGGCAAGCTGCCGCCGCCGAAGGGCGAGAAGCCGGACGACTGGGAAGACCGCGAGCAGACGCTGTTCCGCTCGACCGCGGTCGGCGACGACATGGACCGGGCGCTGGTGAAGTCGGACGGCTCTTTCACCTATTTCGCCGCGGACGTCGCCTATCTCAAGGACAAGGTCGAGCGCGGCTTCGTCGATCTCATCTATGTGCTCGGCGCCGACCATGGCGGTTACGTCAAGCGGCTCGAAGCGCTGGCGCGCGCGGTCGCCGGCGACACGGTCAAGCTCACGGTCCTGCTCTGCCAACTGGTGAAGCTGTTCCGCGACGGCGAGCCGGTCCGGATGTCGAAGCGGTCAGGGGATTTCGTCACGCTGCGCGACGTGGTGGAGGAGGTCGGCCGCGACCCGATCCGCTTCATGATGCTCTACCGCAAGAATGATGCGCCGCTCGATTTCGACTTCGCCAAGGTCACCGAGCAGTCCAAGGACAATCCGGTGTTCTACGTGCAATACGCTTCCGCGCGCTGCCACTCGGTGTTCCGGCAGGCGAGCGAGCAATTGGGCGAAGCGAATTTCGACCGCGACCGGCTTGTGGCCTCGGTTGCGTCGCTGACGGACGAGGGCGAAATCGGCCTGATCCGGAAACTCGCTGAATATCCACGGCTAATCGAATCCGCGGCGCTTGCGCTGGAGCCGCACCGGCTGGCATTCTACCTCTACGATCTGGCGTCGAGCTTCCACGCACACTGGAATCGGGGCACCGACAACCCAGACTTACGTTTTGTTAAGGTTAACGACCCACAATTGACGTATGCCAGACTGGGGCTGGTGCAGGCTGTTTCGGATGTTTTGACCTCCGGCCTGACGCTGATAGGAGCTGATGCGCCTACCGAAATGCGTTAGGTTTGACTAAAAAGCCTGTCACCTTTTGCCCACATTGCGCTGGTAAGGGCCAACCCTGCGCGACGTCCATGGCGTCCGACTGTGTGCGAGTTCGGGAACAATAATGGCAGACAGAACCCAGCTGAAAGTAGCCGCAAGCAATCACATCGCCGACGACGATCCGTTCGCCGAACTGACCCGCATCATGGGTTTCGATCCGCGTCAGCCGGTCAGGCCGCAGTCGCCAGCGGCCGCAAAGGCTGCGTC
>NZ_RZSN01000061.1:0-29992 GCF_003997315.1 Mesorhizobium sp. M1A.F.Ca.IN.020.04.1.1 | reverse complement strand
GTGTAGCGCTCGGCCAGCGCCCAGACGATCGCCCGCTTGTCGGGAAAGAACTGGTAGAGCGAGCCGATCGACACCCCTGCTCTTTCCGCCACCTCGCCCATGCGCATGGCATCGCTGCCTTGCTCGGCGATCAGCGCCGCGGCGGCGGCAAGCATCCGCTCGACCCGCTCGCGGCTGCGCTGCTGCGTCGGCGCTCGCCGGGGCATTGCGATTTCCTGGTCGAGCTTCGCGGCTACCCTGCCTTGCATGAGCTTCCTCCGAAAGATCCTCGAGAAACTGGCTTGACTCACAAAATACGAGGGTTTATCACGTTTTGCAAACATGAGGATTACTCATATTCAGAAAACGAGGAGATCGAGATGACCGACACGTCACAGAAACCGATTTTGATCCTGGGCGGCACCGGCAAGACCGGCCGGCGGCTGGCCGAACGGTTGATCGCCCGCAGGATCCCGGTGCGGATCGGCTCCCGCGCAGGCACGCCTCCCTTCGACTGGTCGGACAAGAACACCTGGGGCGCGGCCCTCGACGGCGTCGGCGCCGTCTACATCAGCTACTATCCTGACATCGCGGTGCCGGGCGCCGCCGAAACTGTCGAGGCGTTGGCCAAACTTGCCGTCGAGCGCGGCAACAAGCGGCTGGTGCTGCTCTCCGGCCGCGGCGAGACGGAGGCTCAGCGCGCCGAGGAAATGGTCAAGGTTTCCGGTGCCAATTGGACGATCCTGCGCTGCTCATGGTTCTCCGCAGAATTTCAGCGAAGGCTTCCTCATCGAATCCATACTCGAAGGCGAAGTCACCCTGCCGGTCGGCGCTGTCGGCGAACCCTTCGTCGATGTCGACGATATCGCCGATGTCGCCGAAGCCGTGCTGACGGAGCCGGGCCATGCCGGCCAGCTTTACGAACTCACCGGCCCGCGTCTGCTGAGCTTTGCTCAGGCCGTCGCCGAAATCGGCAAAGCCACTGGCCGCGACATCCGCTATCGGCGGATCTCGCATGCCCAATTCACCGAAACGGTGGCTGCGCACAACCTGCCGCCGGAATTCGCCTGGCTGCTCAACGAGCTCTTCACCGAGGTGCTCGACGGCCGCAACGAATCGCTGACCGACGGCGTGCAGCGCGCGCTCGGCCGCCGGCCGAAAGACTTCTTCGCCTATGCAACCGAAACCGCAGCCAGGCGCGTCTGGAGTAACTGAGATGATGAAAATTCTTCCCGCCCTCGCCTTCATTGCCGCGATCGGCTCTGGCGTGGTCGGCGGCGTCTTCTTCGCCTTTTCCAATTTCGTCATGGCAGCACTTGCCAGGCTGCCCGTCCCAGCCGGCATCGCAGCGATGAATTCGATCAACATCACCGTAATTACGCCCGCCTTCATGACGGCGCTTTTCGGCACCGGCCTCATCTGCCTGGTGCTGATTGCCGCTGTCATCATGGGCTGGAGCCAATCGGGCTCGTACTGGCTGCTTGCCGGCGCCGTAATCTATCTCGTCGGCAACCCGATCGTGACCATGGTGTTCAACGTACCGCTCAACGACGCCCTGGCCGCCGTCGACCCGGCCAGCAGCAACGGCGCTGCCGTGTGGGCGAACCATCTGCGCCAATGGGTAATGTGGAACCACGTCCGCACCATCACCGCGATCGTGGCGATGGCCTGCTTTATCCTGGCGCTGATTTGAAGAGAGCGGCCAGCGGATAAAACACCGCCTCAGGCGGGGTCCGTCTTCTTGTGCGTCTTGCGGTCGGCGTGTCCCAGATCGCGTTCCGGGTCGATGACATCGCGGACCAGCTGCTTGAGCTTCGCCGCCTCCGGAAAACCGCCGTCGCGCTTGCGCTCCCAGATAAGCTGGTCGTTGCAGGAGATCGTGAAGATGCCGCCGGTGCCCGGCACCAGCGTCACCTCGCCGAGCTCGGTACCGAAGGTCGAGAGCAGCTCCTGTGCCATCCAGCCGGCTCTGAGCAGCCACTGGCATTGCGTGCAGTAGGTGATGCGGATGGCGGGCCGCGGCTTCTCGCTCATGTCGGATCGAGTTCCGCTCATGGATCAGCCGATCAGGCCGCGCTGAGCTTGGCCATCGTTTCGTCGTCGACCTCGAAATTGGCGTAGACGCTCTGCACGTCGTCGTCGTCCTCAAGGGTGGCGACCAGCTTCATCAGCGACTGCGCCCGTTCTTCATCGACCGGCACGTAGTTCTGTGGCTGCCAGATCGGCTTGACCGACTCCGCTTCGCCGAGCGCGGCTTCGAGCGACTTAGATACCTCGCCGAGATTTTCGAAGCTGCAATAGACGGTGTGGCCTTCCTCGTCCGAGTCGACGTCGTCAGCACCGGCCTCGATCGCGGCTTCCATCACCGTGTCCGCGCTGCCGGCCGAAGCCGGGTAATAGATCTCGCCGACGCGGTTCCACATGAACGACACCGAGCCGGTTTCGCCGAGCGCCCCGCCGGCCTTGGTGAAGGCGGCGCGCACATTGGACGCCGAGCGGTTGCGGTTGTCGGTCAGCACCTCGACGATCAGCGCCACGCCGCCGGGGCCATAGCCCTCATAGCGCACGGCCTCGTAGTTCTCGGCATCTCCGGCGGAGGCCTTGTTGATGGCGCGCTGGATGTTGTCCTTCGGCATCGACACCGCCTTGGCGTTCTGCACCGCAAGGCGCAGCCGCGGGTTCATCGCCGGGTCCGGCGTGCCGGTCTTGGCGGCGACGGTGATTTCGCGTGCCAGCTTGGAAAACATTTTCGACCGCACCGCATCCTGGCGGCCTTTCCGGTGCATGATGTTCTTGAACTGCGAATGGCCAGCCATGGCACCCCTGTCGTGTTCGGCTAGAGCATTTCTCGGCCGGGCGCGATCACCCGGCAAATGCTCGAATTCAAAATTTCAGAACGCTGCAAGCGTGCCTGCGAAGGCCCGCGGGGCTCTCTGTCGGAATGGCCGGCTTATAGATAAATCGGCTCAATTCGTCCAGCCGGACCGTCGACCCTGACGGCGGACAGACCGAGATTGCCCTTGCAGCGCGGCATCATCCCTCCAGATCCGACTTCAGCCGGTCGAGGATGCTGATCGCATGGCCCGCATATTGGCCGATCCAGCGGTCGTGGATCTGCCTGATCGGCAGCGCGTTGAGATGGTTCCAGCGCTCGCGCCCCTCGCGCCTCGCCACGACCAGATCGGCCTCTTCCAGCACTTTCAGATGCATCATGACCGTGCAGCGATCCATGTCCGGGAAAGCCTCGCAGAGCGCCCCGGTGGTCTGCGGATGATCCTTGAGCCGGTCGAGCAACTCGCGCCGGCGCGAGTGCGCCAAGGCCTTGAAAACACGATCGTCCGAGGTTGGGCTTGACATGTTATGTTTTTATAACATATTGTTTCACGAGGCAAGGAAGGAGCTGTGGATATGTCTCTTGGATTCAGGATTTCCGGACGCATCGGCAAGCCGGTCGCCGAAGTCTTCGACGCCGTGGTCAACCCGACGAAGCTCAGCGGCTATTTCACCACCATTGGCGGCGCCTCTGCTCCGCTGGTCGCCGGCACCACCGTCACCTGGTGGAAGACGGTGCCGGTCGAGGTCGACGAGGTGATCAAGGATAGGCGTATCGTGCTGCGCTGGGACGCGGCCGACACTGACGGCAAGCCGGCCTACAAGACACGCATCGAGATGAACTTCGAGCCGTTGGACGACGGCGGCACCTTCGTTACCATCGCCGAGGCCGGCTGGCACGAAGGCGAGGTCGGACTGAAGAAATCCTACCTCAATTGCGAGGGCTGGTCGCAGATGCTCGCCTGCATGAAGGCGTATCTCGAATACGGCATCAATTTGCGCGACGGCTATTATCGCGCCGAGATGAAAGGCGAGCCGGCCAACGAGACCAATATTTGACTCCCTTTGAGCGAGGAGGCCCGGCCGTGAAGGTAACGCCGTTCCTGATGTTCGAAGGTCAGGCCGAGAAGGCCATGACCCTCTATTGCGACACCGTTCCAGAAAGCCGCGTTGTCGACGTCACACGCTATGGCGCCGGTGAGGACGGGCCCGAACGTGCGCTCAAGCTGGCCCGTCTCGTGATCGGCGGCACTGAGGTCATGGTCTTCAACAGCCCCGTGCATCACGCCTTCTCCTTCACGCCGTCGTTCTCGCTCTTCGTCGACTGTTCCTCCGAGGAGGAGCTCGATCGCATTGTCGGGGTGCTGGCCAAGGACGGCGCGTTTCTGATGCCGACCGACGATTACGGCTTCAGCCGCCGTTTCGCTTGGCTCAACGACCGCTTCGGCGTTTCCTGGCAGATCAACCTGCCCTAGTTTAATGCCCGCCGCCGGACCGCTGCTTCTTTCGACGCCGCGCCAGCATGTTGAGGCCCTCGACCAGCGCGGAAAAACCCATGGCGGCGTAGATGTAGCCCTTGGGCACGTGATAGCCCATGCCGTCGGCAATCAGCGTCATGCCGATCATCAGCAGGAAGCCGAGCGCCAGCATCACGATTGTGGGGTTCTTGGCGATAAAGTTGGCGAGCGGCGTCGCCGCCAGCATCATCACGCTCACCGCCACGATGACAGCGATGTACATGATGGCGATCTCGTCGGTCATCCCGACGGCGGTGATGATGGAATCGATCGAGAAGACGAGGTCAAGCAGCAGGATCTGGAAGATCGCGCCGGCCAGGCTCATCTGCAGTGTGCCGCCCATCATCGAGTCCTGATGATCCTGCGGATCGACCGTGTGGTGGATTTCCTTGGTCGCCTTCCAGACAAGGAACAGGCCGCCGGCGATCAGGATCAGGTCGCGCCAGGAAAAGCCATGCCCGAACGCCGTGAACACCGGCGTCGTCAATTGCACGATGATCGAGATCGTGGCGAGCAGCACCAGCCGCATGCCCAGTGCCGCCGAGATGCCGAGTTTGCGGGCGCGGGCGCGCTGCGTTTCCGGCAGCTTGTTGGTCAGGATCGAGATGAAGATCAGGTTGTCGATGCCGAGCACCACCTCCAGCACCACCAGCGTCAGCAGCGCGATCCAGGCTGTGGGATCGGAGACAAAGGCAAAGTGCGGCGCCAGGAACTCGACAAGCTGCATGGAGGTCGTCCCCTCTACGATCTAGAGCAGTTTTCGCGGGTTTCGTCGCCAGTTAGGTACGACCGGTGCTCATATCAATATCATCACCAGAAGGACGGCGCGGTTTCCTCGAGTCTCGGCCCGCGGCGAAACGGCGCGATCTTCTCGGCGAGCCCGGTGCGGTCGGAGATTTCCACGCCGACGCCGCACAGCGTCGCCGGTCCATTCGCGGCCTCGAAACGACCTTTCGGCACTTTCGACAGGAAGCGGTTGAGCGGCTCTTCCTTGTCCATGCCGAGCGAGGAATCATAGTCGCCGCACATGCCGGCGTCCGAAATATAGGCGGTGCCGCCGTTGAGTATCTGATGATCGGCGGTCGGCTGGTGCGTGTGGGTGCCGACCACAAGGCTGGCTCGGCCGTCGACGAAATGCGCGAAGCACATCTTTTCCGAAGTCGCCTCGGCATGGAAATCAATCACTGCTGCGTCGGCCTGTTCGCCAAGCGGACAGGCCGCAAGCTCGCGCTCGCCGGCCTGGAACGGATCGTCGAGCTCGGGATGCATGAAGACGCGCCCCATGATGTTGGCGACCAGCACCCGCGCGCCGTTCCTGGCGATATAGACGCCGGAACCACGCCCCGGCGTGCCCTTGGGAAAATTGGAAGGGCGCAGGAAGCGCTCCTCGCGCGGCGCGAAGACCAGCGCGTCGCGCTGGTCCCAGACATGGTTGCCGGTGGTGACGACATCCGCGCCCGCCGCGAGCGTCTCGCGAAATATCTCCTCGGTGATGCCGAAGCCGCCCGCGGCGTTCTCGCCATTGACGATGACGAAGTCGAGCTTGAAGTCGGATATCAAGCCCGGCAGCTGTTCCCACACCGCCGTGCGCCCAGTTTTTCCGACCATGTCGCCGAGGAAGAGAAGTCTCATACGATCCCGCGTCGAAAGTCCGCCAAGCAAAAGCTGCATGACTTTCCGCAAAAGATCATGCGTTTCTCAACCGCTGTTCTACAATTGCGGCGTGAACCGGCGCAACCCGCTCCCGGTGAGTATTTCCGCGATGATCACATGATGGTCTTATACGGCACCACCGCCCCGTCCTAGCAGCCGAAGGCGACGTCTAACGCGCGCTCCGTCCGCGCAGCCAGAAGAACCAAACGTAGAAGACGGTGAAGCCGCCGGTACCTGCAAGGATCAACAGCATGCCGCGCCAGCCCTTCATTCCGGCGGTATCGAGGGTCGCTGGATCGCCAGGGTCGTAGTAGAATTTCACCTTGTCGCCGATCGACGCCTCGTGGAGACCGACAAGGTTTCCCTTTCCGGACCAGGTCATCGGCACGTCGTCAACCACATAGGCGAGGGCGACATTGATGCGCTCTATGGCGAGGCCATTTTTGTGCATTTCAGTGAAAGGACTGACATCCGTCACGGTAGCGACCGTCTGCCCCCAGGCCGCTTGGTGGTACAGGGTGGTTCCGGTGATATGCAATCCCATCGCAAACAGTGCTGCCGCGATCAGAGCAAACGGCATCAGGATGAATCGCATGAAGACAAAATCCCTTGCTAGCCTCAACTTGGATTGGATAGCAGGAATACTGTTGGATAGGGATTGGAATCGCGCGAAGCGGGTCGGAATATTCTAAGAGGCGGTAAACCGGCGTAACCCGCTCTCGGTGAGTATTTCCGGGATGATCACGTCATGGTTCTCATCCGGCACTTGCGACACCTCCTGGCAGTCGAACGCAATGCCGATCAGCCGCGGCGCCAGCCCTTTGTCGGCCAGCCTGGCGATCGCTCGGTCGTAATAGCCGGCGCCGTAGCCGATGCGGTGGCCGCGCGCGTCGAATGCTGCGAGCGGAACAAACATGAGCGAGGGGTCGAGCTCTTCGGCCTCCTCGTGCGGTCCGACCGTGCCGAAACCCATCTCGACCATTGGCGCGCCGCGCACCAGCTCGCGGAAGACGATGGTTGTCTTGTCGAGGATCGCCGGCAGGCAAAGCCTGGCGCCTTTCTCGCGCAGCGCGAACATCAGCGGCCGCACATCGACCTCGGAGCGCATCGGCCAGAAGCCGGAGACGATCTGGCCCGGTTCGACGGCGATCTGGTCACGCGCCGTCTCAGCCATTTCGAGCGCGATCTCGACCCGCCAGAATTCGTCCAGCGCATCCCGCCGCGCCAGAGCTTCCTTGCGAAGCTGTTTTTTCAGGTCTTTTGATGAGGTCATGCGCAGACGTTAGAAAAGGTCGTATCCGGACGAAGTTGCAGGAGCGACGCTTTCTACCGCATCAAATTCAAAAACGGGAGAGTGGCGATCCACACAACCGGTGGAGAGGTCGATCCCGGGTGCCTACAAAGTAGGTGGGCGCCGTGTGAGAAAACCCACGGGTCTTCCCAGGGACAGCTCCCTAAGGATCGATAAGGCCCCGGGGATAAGTTTCTCCTGCCGGGAAGCGCAGACAGCCAAAACCAATATAGGCCCATGGTTGACCGAGCGCCAGAAGGACACCGCTCCAAGCGGCCGCAAATCTGCGTCATGGGCCTTGCAGCGTTGTCATGCCTTGCACAGCCCGGCCAGCGTCCTTAGGGTCGCGGCCCAACGATCAGGAGAAGAAATGCGTTTCGAAGGCACCGCGGCTTACGTCGCCGACAAGGATTTGATGGTGGCGGTCAACGCCGCGATCGCTCTGGAGCGACCGTTGCTGGTCAAGGGCGAGCCGGGCACCGGCAAGACCGAACTCGCCCGTCAAGTGGCGGCGGCGCTCGACCTCGATTTCATCGAATGGAATGTCAAATCGACCACCAAGGCGCAGCAGGGGCTCTACGAGTATGACGCCGTCTCGCGGCTGCGCGACAGCCAGCTCGGTGACGACCGGTTCAGCGACATCAAGAACTACATCAAACGCGGCAAGCTGTGGGACGCCTTCGCGGCACCGAAAAAGGTCGTTCTCCTGATCGACGAGATCGACAAGGCCGACATCGAATTCCCCAACGATCTTCTGCAGGAACTCGACCGGATGGAGTTCTTCGTCTACGAGACCGGCGAGACCATCCGCGCCGAATTTCGGCCGATCGTCATCATCACCTCCAACAACGAGAAGGAGTTGCCGGACGCCTTTCTGCGCCGCTGCTTTTTCCACTACATCCGCTTCCCCGATATCGAGACGCTGCACCGGATCGTCGACATGCATTATCCCGGCATCAAGCAGAATCTCGTGCGGGCCGCGCTTACCCAGTTCTACGAGATCCGTGACGTGCCCGGGCTGAAGAAGAAACCATCTACCTCCGAAGCGCTCGACTGGATCCGACTGCTGGTCGCCGACGACATCGCGCCGGAGGATCTGCGCGCCGATCCGAAGAATATGTTGCCGAAGCTGCATGGCGCGCTGCTCAAGAACGAGCAGGACGTGCACCTCTTCGAACGCTTGGCCTTCATGGCCAGGCGCCAGCAATAGGCTTGGCAGCAATAGCGCTTTGTCCGTCTGTGGACCGTTGCCGACAGGCGGCGGTTGCCGCAGCTTCCGACCAAAACGTTGGAGGAAAACATGTCCGAGATCACCGTCCGCCCGCTTGCCCAGTCCGACCGCTCCGACTGGCGCCGGCTATGGACCGCCTACCTCACCTTCTACGAGACCAAGCTGCCGGAAGAGGTCTACGACGTCACCTGGAAGCGCCTGTTCACGCCTGGCGAGTTCGAGCCGAAAGGCTTTATCGCCACGCTTGAGGGCAAGGCCGTCGGCCTGACCCACTATCTCTACCACCGCTCCTGCTGGTCCGAGGTCAACACCTGCTATCTGCAGGATCTGTTCGCCGACCCCGAAGTGCGCGGCAAGGGCATCGGCGCGGCGTTGATCAAAGCGGTGCAGGACGAGGCCGGCAAGATCGGCGTGAAGAACGTCTACTGGATGACGCACGAGACCAACGCCACCGCGCGCCGGCTGTACGACCATGTGGCCCGGCGCACGGGCTTCATCGAGTACGATCTGTTGTGAAACGGTTGAAACCGGTCCAGCTGCGCAATATATTGCGCATTGGAAAGCCGCCGTGCCGCTGATTGAGACTAACACGCGCAAGATCATAGCGCGGCTTTTGCGCGACGGCTGGTCGAGCGTCGGAGGCGGCAAGCACGACAAATACGAGCACCCGGGAAAACCGGATGTGACCATCATCGTGCCGCGGCACCGCGAGCAATCTCCGGGCGTTGCACGCTCGATCGCCAAGCTCGCCGGATGGATTTGAGGCATGATCGCATGACGCATTATATCGGAGTTCTGGACGGCGCGGATAATGTCTGGGGAATCCGGGTCCCCGACCTCCCGGGCTGCCATGGCGGCGGCGCCAGCCCCGAGGAGGCGATTGCCGATGCAGCATCGGCGATACGCGAATGGGCCGAAACTCGGTTGGCAAAGCACGTCTCGTTACCCGAAGCACGAACGGTGGCGGACTTGTTACGATCAGGTGAGATCGATAGCGCCGCAGGCGAGTCTGCCGTCATGATCCCGCTGCTGATCGACTCCGGTCGGTCAGTCCGGGCAAACCTGTCGTTGGACGCTGGTCTGCTTGCGGCGATCGATACTGAAGCCAGCCGCCGGGGCCTGACGCGCTCTGCCTTCATTGCGAGTGCCGCGCGTGAAAAGATCGAGGGGCAGAGATAGCCGTCTGGCGATGTTCATCCCCTTCTTCCTTGAACTAAAAGCCGCGCGGGTTCCCGTTTCGCTCCGGGAGTATCTGTCGCTGCTCGAAGGCCTTGAAGCTGGGCTGGTCGACTACGACGTCGAGGGTTTTTACTACCTCGCGCGCTCGGCCCTGGTGAAGGACGAGCGCCATATCGACCGTTTCGATCAGGTGTTCGCGCATGTCTTCAAGGGCGTCGAAGCGCTCGCCGGTCCGGACGCTGTCGACGTCGCCAACATCCCCGAGGAATGGCTGCGCCGGCTCGCCGAAAAGCACCTGAGCGACGAGGAGAAGAAGCTGGTCGAGGCGCTGGGCGGCTTCGACAAGCTGATGGAGACGCTAAAGCAGCGCCTGGAGGAGCAGAAGGGCCGGCACCAGGGCGGCTCGAAATGGATCGGCACCGGCGGCACCTCGCCCTTCGGCGCCTATGGCTACAATCCGGAAGGCGTGCGCATCGGCCAGCACGAAAGCCGCCACCGTCGCGCAGTGAAAGTCTGGGACAAGCGCGAGTTCAAGAACTTCGACGACGCGATCGAGCTCGGCACCCGCAACATCAAGGTGGCGCTGAAGCGGCTGCGGCGCTGGGTGCGCGAGGGCGCCGAGGAAGAGTTCGACCTGCCCGGCACCATCCACGCCACCGCCGAGCACGGCTATCTGGACTTGAGAACCCGGCCGGAGCGGCGCAACGCGGTGAAGCTCCTGATGTTCTTCGACGTCGGCGGCTCGATGGATGGTCACGTCAAAACCGTCGAGGAGCTGTTCTCCGCCGCGCGCGCCGAATTCCGCCAGCTCAAGTATTACTACTTCCACAACTGTCTTTACGAGCGCGTCTGGAAGGACAATCGCCGCCGCCTGGCCGAGACAATCCCCACCTTCGACCTCATCCACAAATATGGGCCGGACTATAAGGTGATCGTGGTCGGCGACGCCTCGATGAGCCCTTACGAAATTGCGCATCCCGGCGGCTCGGTCGAGCACTGGAACCCGGAGGCCGGCGGCGTCTGGCTCGGTCGGCTGCTGCAGCAGTGGCCGAACGCGGTCTGGTTGAACCCTGAGGCTGAGAAGAACTGGCGCTACACCCATTCCATCGCGATGATCAGCGACATCTTCGGCGGCCGCATGTTCCCGCTGACGCTTGCCGGGCTCGAAGCGGCAACGAAGCAGCTATCGAGGAAGCATTGAGCGTGACAGTAATTCGCGGAAACCAGCGGCGATTGCGTTGTCAGTCCCAGCGCTGGTCAGTGGTGTAACAAACACCTATCTTCGTGCGAACATGACATGCCAACCAACAACGAGCCGCCAAGGCCGAGGAGATTTCATGGACACCCACGCCTATCCCGTCACCCGCACCGATGCCGAGTGGCGCGCCCGGCTGACGCCGGAGCAGTATGCCGTCATGCGCAACCACGGCACCGAGCGTCCCGGCAGCTGCGCCCTGCTCTACGAGAAGCGCGCCGGCACTTTCTTCTGCGTCGGCTGCGACCAGCCGCTGTTCGAATCCAAGCTGAAGTTCGAGAGCGGAACCGGCTGGCCGAGCTTCAACGATCCGGTCCCGGGCTCGATCGAGACCACCGTCGACCGCAGCTACGGCATGGTCCGCACCGAGTGCCACTGCTCGCGTTGCGGCAGCCATCTCGGCCATGTCTTCGAGGACGGTCCGCCGCCGACCGGCCTGCGCTATTGCATCAACGGCGTGTCGCTGCGCTTCGAGCCGGCGGCCTGACAGCCAGTTCGTGGTAGCTTTGTAAGGGCGGCTTCGGCCGCCCTTTTCGATTCAGACGACGACCGTCGCGATCAGCCAGAGCGCCGAGCCCAGCATCATCAACTGCGCCTTGAACCCGCCGGCCGTTTCCGCCGTCCGCCAGACGGCAAGGGCGAGAAAGATGTTGTAGGGGGCGGGAAGGAAATGCACCGTGAGCACCAGCCAGAGCGGCAGCTTCAGCCCAAGCAGGACAAGCGCCAGCGCGGACGAAGCGATGTTGATCGCCGTGCCGGCGAGCAGCATGTCGCGCCAGAACAGCCGGTCGAGCGGCACAATGCCTTGCCAGCGCGAGCGGAAGAAGCCGGCAACCATCTGTGCTCTACTCCTGCCTCAGCACTTGGGTGACGGCTTGCTCGAAGCGCGAGCATTCCGTCGCCAGCCAGTCGGCCATGGCCGGCCAATTGTCCTCGGCAAAGCAGTTGACCCGCCACTGCGAATTTATGCCGAGATTCTGCGCGCTCTGCTCCGGCCTGAGCTTCAGCCGCGCCTCGATCGCCGGTTGGAATGGCATCAGCCGCGTCCAGACCTCCGTCGCGCCGAGCTTCTCGTTGCGGCCGAAGAAGACGCCGACCACGTTCTCGCTTGGCGCGACATACATGGACAGCACCAGGGCGAACTCCGGCATTCCGCGCTGCCAGAACCATGGCCCGCGTCGCGCCAGCCGCGCCCTTTCTTCCGGGTGCCGTTCGGCGAACAGCGCCCAGAACCCGCGATGCCGGAACTCCGAAGCGCGATAGCCGCCGAAGTCGAACTCACTCATGGCCGCCCCCTAGAGGCAATTCCAGGAAGTGTAACGGTTTCCGTCCGGAATTGCGCAAAAGCAAATCGTTGGAGCAGTTCAGCGATTCCATCAAAACGCTGAACTGCTCTAGCCGCGAGCCTTACACCATGCCGAGCGCGGCCTTGTACAGATCGAGGATCGACTCCTCCTCCTGGCGCTCGGCCTGATCCTTCTTGCGCAGCCGGACGATGGTGCGGATCGCCTTGGTGTCGAAGCCGGTGCCCTTGGCCTCGCCATAGACGTCCTTGATGTCGTCGGAAATCGTCTTCTTTTCTTCCTCGAGCCGCTCGATGCGCTCGATGATGGCGCGCAGCTGGCCGGCGGCTACAGTCTGGCTGGTCTCGGTGATCTCGTCGGCCATTTTTTCTCTCCGCGTTTTTTTGCGCCACGGCGATTCCCGCCCGGCAAAATTGGAGCGGGTTCGATGCCCGAGCAGGCGCGGCGGGTCAAGACATTATCGATGCGGCATGAAGGGTTGGAGCACCCCAGGCTGTGCTGAGATTCTGGTCAGGCCGAGCCGGAGTCGAAGACGGGCGCGAAGCGGGCGAGAACGGTTGTTCCGAGAACCGGAGCCGAGCGTGCTTGGAGTACGTGGGCACGGGCCTAAGCTGGCCGTAGCCTTAACTGCGACGTGCCTGGTGAGTGCTTCGGCGGCGAAGGCCGGAACCCCAGGAAGCCGGCGTTTGCAGGCCGGCCTCACCTGAAGATCAGCACATTCAGCCAAAGGCGATGAGCAAATCCTTCGCATCGATCTGGTCGCCGGCCTTGACCAGCACCTCTGCCACCACGCCGTCGCGCTCGGCGTGCAACGCGGTCTCCATCTTCATCGCCTCGATCGAGAGCAGCACGTCGCCCGCCTTGACCGCCTGGCCTGGCGCCACGGCAAGAGCCGACACCACGCCCGGCATCGGCGCCCCGACATGCGCCTCGTTGCCCGGCTCGGCCTTGCGCCGCGCCTTGGCGGCCGAAGCGCCATGCGCGCGGTCCGGCACCTTCACGCGACGCGGCTGGCCGTTGAGCTCGAAGAAGACGGTGACCATGCCTTTTTCGTCGACGTCGCCGAACGCCTGGCAGCGTATCACCAGGGTCTTGCCCTTCTCGATGTCGACGAAGATCTCGTCTTCCGACTTCATGCCGTAGAAATAGGTCGGCGTCGGCAGCACGCTGACCGGGCCATAGGTCTCCTGAGCGGCGGCGAAGTCGGTGAAGACTTTCGGATACATCAGCCAGGAGGCGAATTCGAACTCGGTGAGCTTGCGCTCGAGCTTCTCCTCGATCTCCTTGCGGCTGGCCTTGAGGTTCGCCGGCTTGAGCAGCGAGCCCGGCCGGACGGTGATCGGCTTTTCGCCCTTCAGCGCCTTCTTCTGCAGCGCTTGCGGCCAACCGCCCGGCGACTGGCCGAGATCGCCGCGCAGCATCGAGACGACCGAGTCCGGGAAGGCGATGTCCTTCGCCGGGTTCTCGACATCGGTGACCGTGAGGTCCTGGCTCACCATCATCAGCGCCATGTCGCCGACCACTTTCGACGACGGCGTCACCTTGACGATATCGCCGAACATCAGGTTGACGTCGTGATAGGCCTGCGCCACCTCGTGCCAGCGCGTTTCGAGCCCAAGCGAGCGCGCCTGTTCCTTGAGATTGGTGAACTGGCCGCCCGGCATCTCGTGCAGATAGACTTCCGAGGCCGGTCCCTTGAGGTCGCTTTCAAAAGCGGCGTATTGGTTGCGAACCGCTTCCCAGTAGAACGAGATGTGGCGGATCCACTGGGGGTCGAGGCCGGGGTCGCGCTCGGTACCCTTGAGCGCCTCGACGATCGAGCCGAGACAAGGCTGCGAGGTGTTGCCGGAGAACGAATCCATCGCCGCGTCGATGGCGTCGACGCCGGTCTCGACCGCCGCCAGAACCGTCGCCGCCGACAGGCCGGAGGTGTCGTGCGTGTGGAAATGGATCGGGAGGTCGGTCTCTTCGCGCAGCGCCTTGAACAGCACGCGCGCCGCCGAGGGCTTCAACAGGCCCGCCATGTCCTTGACGGCGATGATATGCGCGCCGGCCGCTTCCAGTTCCTTCGCCAGCCCGACATAATATTTCAGGTCGTATTTGGCGCGCTCCGGATCGAGTATGTCGCCGGTGTAGCACATCGCCGCTTCGATCAGCTTGCCCTCGGCGCCCACCGCGTCCATGGCGACGCGCATGTTCTCGACCCAGTTCAAGCAGTCGAAGACGCGGAACAGGTCGACGCCGCCGGCGGCTGCCTGTCTAACGAAATGCTGCACGACATTGTCGGGATAGTTGGTGTAGCCGACGCCGTTAGCACCGCGCAGAAGCATCTGCAGCAGAAGATTGGGGGCTGCCTCGCGCACTCTGCTCAGACGCTCCCATGGATCCTCGGTGAGGAAGCGCATGGCGACGTCGAAGGTGGCGCCGCCCCAGCATTCCAGTGAGAGCAGTTGCGGCAGCGCTCGCGCATAGGTGCCGGCGATGCCGGCGATGTCGTAGGTGCGCATGCGGGTGGCGAGCAGCGACTGGTGTCCGTCGCGCATCGTCGTGTCGGTAACGAGCACCTGGGCTTGCTCGCGCATCCATGCCGCGAACTTCTGAGGCCCGAGCGCGTCGAGCCGCTGCTTGCTGCCGTCCGGCACCTTGCCGTTGAGATAGGGCACGACAGGCGCCGCCGCATCCGCCTTCGGCACCGGCCGTCCGCGCGTCTCGGGATGGCCGTTGACGCTGACGTCGGCGAGATAATTGAGCAGCTTGGTGGCGCGGTCCTGCCGCTTGACCTGCTCGAACAGCTCCGGCGTCGTGTCGATGAACTTGGTGGTGTAGGAATTGTCGGCGAAGCTCGGGTGGTTGATGATCGCTTCGAGGAAGGTGAGGTTGGTGGCGACGCCGCGGATGCGGAACTCGCGCAATGCCCGGTTCATGCGCGCGATCGTCTCGCCCGGCGTCGGCGCCCAGGCCGTCACCTTTTCGAGCAGCGGATCGTAGAACCGGGTGATGACCGCGCCCGAATAGGCGGTGCCGCCGTCGAGGCGGATGCCGAAGCCGGTGGCGCCGCGATATGCGGTGATGCGCCCGTAATCGGGGATGAAATTGTGTTCCGGGTCCTCGGTGGTGATGCGGCACTGCAGGGCGTGGCCGTTGAGCTTAATGTCCTTCTGCGCCGGCACGCCGGACTCCGGCGTGCCGATGGCGAAGCCGTCGAGGATGTGGATTTGCGCCTTCACGATATCGATGCCGGTCACCATCTCGGTGACGGTATGCTCGACCTGGATGCGCGGGTTGACCTCGATGAAATAGAACTTGCCGGTGTCGGCGTCCTGCAGGAACTCGACGGTGCCGGCTCCGATGTAGCTGGTCTCGCGCGCGATCTTCAGCGCGTAGGCGCAGAGTTCCTCGCGCAGTTTCTCGCTGAGGTAGGGAGCCGGGGCACGTTCGACGACCTTCTGGTTACGGCGCTGGATCGAGCAGTCGCGCTCGAACAGGTGCACGGCATTGCCCTGCGTGTCGCCCAGCACCTGCACCTCGACATGGCGGGCGCGCTCGATCAGCTTTTCGAGATAGACCTCGTCCTTGCCGAAGGCGGCCTTCGCCTCGCGTTTGCCTTCCATGACTTCGCGCGCGAGGTCGGCTTCAGCGCGGATGGCGCGCATGCCGCGGCCGCCGCCACCCCACGAGGCCTTGAGCATCACCGGATAGCCTATTTCCGCAGCGAGCTTTTTCACCTCGTCCATATCGTCGGGCAGCGGATCGGTGGCGGGCACGACCGGCACGCCGACCTCGATCGCTAGGTTGCGCGCCGCCACCTTGTTGCCGAGCCGGCGCATCGTCTCGGGCTTCGGCCCGATGAAGGTGATGCCGGCGGCAGCGCAGGCCTCGGCGAATTCGGGGCTTTCCGACAACAGGCCGTAGCCGGGGTGGATCGCATCGGCACCCGAGAGGCGCGCGACGCGGATCACCTCGTCGATCGACAGATAGCTTTCGATCGGACCCATGTCTTTGGTGAGATGCGGACCGCGCCCGACCTGGTAGCTTTCGTCGGCCTTGAAGCGGTGCAGCGAATATTTGTCCTCTTCCGCCCAGATCGCCACGGTTTTGAGGCCTAGTTCGTTGGCCGCGCGAAAGACGCGGATGGCGATTTCGGACCGGTTGGCGACGAGGATTTTCGTGATTGCCAAGGACTGGGCTCCAGTAGCGGAAGGTGAGGTGAACCGGCGCAATGATTAGCGTGAAAATGCTGCAGCGCAAACAAAATAGCGCGACACTTCAATCGATTTAAATCTCTTGTTTGCGCCAAAACCTCGCAACGACCTCCGAGCGCCTGGACGACAACGCCGACGAACCTGGCGGGGACATGATGGCAGGCTGGATGCCCAGCCAAACAAAAAATGCCCGGCGCTCAGCGCCGGGCATCTCGGAAAGTCGGATCTTCTTTGCCGGCTTATTGCTCGAAGTAGGAGTACTTGCCGTCTTCGCCCTTCTTCCAGGTGTACATGACGTAGTCCGGGCGGGTGATGTCGCCCTTGGAGTCATAACCAATGTCGCCGATGGCGGTCTTCCAGGGGCCGCCCGACTTGATCGTCTCGGCGACTTTCTGCGCATCGTCGGCGGAGCCGGTCTTCGTGATGGCCGCAGCGATGATCTGGATCGCGGCGTAGGAGTAGAGCGTGTAAGCCTCCGGTTCGAAACCGGCAGCGCGGAACTTCTCCACGAGCTCCTTGGCGTTCGGGTTCTTGCGCGGATCCGGCGCGAACGTCATCAGCGTGCCTTGGACGGCGTCGCCGGCGATCGAGGCGAGCTCGTTCGACACGATGCCGTCGCCCGACATGAACTGGGCCTTGAGGCCCTGGTCGGCGAGCTGGCGGATGATGAGGCCGGCCTCCGTATGCAGGCCGCCATAGTAGACGACGGAGATACCGGCTTCCTTCATCTTGGCGATGAGCGCCGAGAAATCCTTGTCGCCGACATTGATGCCTTCATACATGGCTTCGTTGACGCCATTGGCGTTGAGCGCCTTCTTGGTTTCGTCGGCAAGGCCCTGGCCATAAGGGGTCTTGTCATGGATGAGCGCGATCTTGGCGTCCTTGAAGTTCTTGGCGACATAGTCGCCGGCAACCTTGCCCTGCTGGTCGTCGCGTCCGCAGGTGCGGAACGTATTCCACATGCCGCGTTCGGTGAACTTGGGATTGGTCGCGGCCGGCGTGATTTCGAGGATGCCATTCTCGGCATAGACTTCCGACGCAGGAATTGAGACGCCCGAATTGAAGTGGCCATCGACGAACTTGATGCCGTCGGCGACAAACTTGTTGGCGACCGAGATGCCCTGCTTCGGATCCGACACGTCGTCACCCACGCTCAGCTTAAGTTGCTGGCCGAGGACTCCGCCGGCCGCGTTGATGTCGGCGACCGCCTGTTCGGCGCCCTTCTGCAGCTGCGCGCCGAAGGCCGCGTTCGGACCGGTGATCGGACCGGCGACGCCGATCAGAATGTCGGCCCACGCGCTGCCGCTGAACGCGATGAACGCGGTCAGCGCCACGGCGGACAAGAGTGATTTTTTCATTGAAACGCTCCCATTTACGGAGTGGGCGTGGATGATACTTTCATGCGATGCCCACCCTTATCGCAGAAAGCATAGAATGCCGATTTTCAGGCACTTGTCACGCCAAATTCATTCCCCGGAACGGCGTTGATCATGAACGTCAACCCTTTGGTTTCCAGCTCAATAAGGAGGCTCTTTCGTAGAGCCAATTATACTGAGTGACCATCTGGTTCGTGCGCGTGTATTGATAACCAAGGAAGCCCAGTATCATTAGCACGATGGTGTCGACGATATAGTAGTGCAGCGAAAACATCGTGCCGTCGAACAGCGCGTGGTGGATGAACCTTATGCCGATGCCGAGTCCGAGCATATAGAGGAACAGCTGAAAGAAGCTGCGCCAAGTCTGCGCGCTCGCCTTGCCGGTCATCCACGCCGCCCATCCGCCGAGCAGGCAGGTGACGAACAGGAACTGCCAGATCGAGGCTTCCTCGTAGAGAATGCCCTGCATAATGAAGTCTCCTGAACTCAGTGGTGGCCGCCTTCGAGATAGGCGGCGCGCACTTCCGGATTGGCGAGCAGCTCCTTGCCGGTGCCGCTCATCGTCACATTGCCGTTGACCATGACGTAGCCGCGATTGGCGAGCTTCAGCGCGCCGAAGGCATTCTGCTCGACCAGGAACACGGTCAGCCCCTGCGTCCGGTTCAATTCGCGGATGGCATCGAAGATCTGCTTGACGATCAGCGGCGCCAATCCCAGCGACGGCTCGTCGAGCAGAAGCAGCTTCGGCCGGGCCATCAGCGCACGCCCGATCGACAGCATCTGCTGCTCGCCGCCCGAGAGCGTGCCGCCACGCTGGCCGATGCGCTCCTTCAGCCGCGGGAACAGCGCAAACACCTTGTCGGCATCCTCGTCAAAATGTTTGAGGTTGTCGAGGCTGGCGCCCATCTGCAGGTTTTCCATCACTGTCATGCGCGGAAAGATGCGGCGTCCCTCCGGCGACTGGGCGATGCGCATCCGCGCGATCTCGTGCGTCGGCAACTGCGTGATGTCGTTGCCGGCAAAGGTGATGGTGCCGCTGCGCGCACGCGGCGCGCCGAAGATTGTCATCATCAACGTCGACTTGCCGGCGCCATTGGCGCCGATCAGCGCCACGATCTCACCTTGATTGACAGTGACGTCGACACCGTTCAGCGCGCGGATGTTGCCGTAATAGGTCTGCACGCCCTTGATATCGAGCAGCGTTGTGCCGGCCATTACTTACGCCCTCCGCGCGGCTTGGCTGTCGAGGATTTCGCGGCTGGCTTGCCCGTGGCCCGCTCGGACGACTTTCTTGGCGTTTTGGCCTTGGCATCGACCTGAGCCGCTTTCGAGGCGCCTCTCGATACCATGACCCGTTCGCCCTCGTCCGCGTGTTCGACAGTGTCGGAAACCGGCCCCGCCATCATCGAGGCGGAACTGCCCGGCCCGTGCGCCGCATCAGGCCCGGTATCCAGCTGCTCGATGACATCCTCGTCGCCGACTTCGGTCAGCACCTCTTCCACTTCCTCGTCGTCGACGCCGAGATACGCGGCAATCACGCGCGGATCGGTCCGGACCGACTGCGGGCTGCCGTCGGAGATCTTGCGGCCGTATTCCAGCACCACGACATGGTCGGAGATCTGCATGACCACCGACATGTCGTGCTCGATGAGCAGGATCGACGTGCCGGTGTTGTCCTTGATGTCCATCAGCAGTTCATTGAGCGAGGCCGATTCCTTCGGATTGAGACCGGCGGCCGGCTCGTCGAGGCACAAAAGCTCAGGTCCGGTGCACATGGCGCGCGCGATCTCCAGCCGCCGTTGCGCGCCATAGGGCAGGTCGCCGGCCGGATCGTCGGCGCGGTCGACGAGATTGGCCTTTTCCAGCCAGTGCTTGGCGAGATCGATCGATTCAGCCGAGGCCTGCCGGTAGCTGGAGAAGCCGAACAGGCCGAGGAAGGTATAGCCCGAGGCCTTCATCAGCTTGTTGTGCTGGGCGACCAGGAGGTTCTCCAGCAGCGTCATGCCCGAGAACAGGCGGATGTTCTGGAAGGTGCGCGCCACCTTGGCGCGCGCGGGGATCTCGTGATTGGGCAAGCGCTCGAGCATAAAGTTCGAGCCGTCGCGCCGGCTGAGCGTGATCATGCCCTCCGACGGTTTGTAGAAGCCGGTGATGCAATTGAACACGGTCGTCTTGCCGGCACCGTTCGGCCCGATCAGCGCGGTGATCTCGCCGCGCTTGGCCTGGAACGACAGGTCGCCGATGGCGATCAGGCCGCCGAACTTCATCGACAGATGCTCGACCTGCAGGATGAAGTCGTTCATGGAAACTTGCGCGTTCATCAGCCGTGGCCCTCCTTGGTGAAGGAGCCTGACACCGCTTTTCGCTCCTTGAGGAAGGCTGTTGGTTCTCGACTGCCGACGAAGCCGCGCGGCTTCCACAGCATGACGATCACCATCGCAACGCCGAACAATAGCATGCGGTAGAGCTCCGGCGTGAAGTCCGGACCGAACACCACCTTGAGGAAGCCCAGCTCGCGCAGGATCTCGGTGCCGCCGATCATCACCAGTGCCGCCACCGCGATGCCGCCCAACGAGCCCATGCCGCCGAGCACGACGATGGCCAGGATGATCGCCGATTCAAGGAAGACGAAGGATTCCGGGCTGACGAAGCCCTGGCGCGCGGCGAAGAACGAGCCGGCGAAGCCGCCGAACATGGCGCCGGTGGCGAACGCCGTCAGCTTGGTGGTGGTGGTATTGATGCCGAGCGAGCGGCAGGCGATCTCGTCCTCGCGCAGCGCTTCCCAGGCGCGGCCCACCGGCAGGCGGCGCAGCCTGATGGTGACGAAGGCGGTGAGGAAGCAGAGCGCCAGAATGAGATAATAGAGGAAGATCTTGTAGTAGGCGCCCGACTGAGCGATCCCCAGCACCTTGGCGATGTAGTTCGGGTCCGAGACGTTGAACGACATGAGCCCGAAGAAGGAGACCTTCGGGATGCCGGAAATGCCGGCCGAGCCATTGGTCACCTCACGCCAGTTGATCAGCACCAGACGGATGATCTCGCCGAAGGCGAGCGTGACGATAGCCAGATAGTCGCCGCGCAGCCGCAGCACCGGGAAGCCGAGCATGACGCCCCAGAAGGCGGCCATGGCGCCGGCGGCAGGCAGCAGGATCCAGAACGACAGGCCAAAATGCGTGCCGAGCAGCGCATAGGCATAGGCGCCAACGGCGTAAAAGGCGACATAGCCGAGGTCGAGCAGGCCGGCTAGCCCGATAACGATGTTGAGGCCCCAGGCCAGCATCACATAGATCAGGATCTGGATGCCGAAATTGTCGACCCATTTGAGCGAGCCCTGGAAGCCGAACAGGAGCACCATCGCCACTGGATAGAGGATCAGCACCGTGGCGCCGATCTTGTTGAAGTTTCGCCGCACGAAGCCGGGCTCCACGGCGACTGCAGGCGCCTTGGCCCTTTCAGCCCTTGATCGTTCGAGCGCCGGAACCGCATAGGCAACATAGAGGAAGCGCCCGACGACAACGGCGAGGACCACCAGGGCGAGCAGGCCCCAGCGCTGCACCAGGATCAGCTCGTTGTTGATGTTCTGATCGGTCCTGAGACCGATGAACAGCACGAACAGGCCGAGCGCGATGGCGCCGGCGTAGAGCGCTTCGCGGAACGCGCGCTGGATGGGAGTAGCGACGACGTCGCGCTCCGGAGAAACGGTAACGGCCATGAGGATCAGACCTTTTCGACTTCAGGCCGGCCCAGGATGCCGGAGGGCAGGAAGATGAGCACGATCGCCAGGATCGAGAAGGCCGCGACGTCCTTGTAGTCGATCGAGAAATAGGCCGACCACATGCTCTCGATGAAGCCGATCAAAAGCCCGCCGAGCACTGCGCCCGGCAGCGAGCCGATGCCGCCAAGCACCGCCGCCGTGAAGGCCTTCACGCCCGGCACGAAACCGTCTGAGAAGACCACCACGCCATAATACATCAAGAAAAGCGTCCCGGCGACCGCGGCAAGCGCTGCGCCCATGATGAAGGTGATGGAGATTGTGCGGTCGACGTCGACGCCAAGCAGCGCCGCCATCTTGCGGTCCTGCTCGCAGGCGCGCTGCGCCCGCCCCAATGCCGTCCTGTTGACGAGATACCAGAAGATCGCCAACAGCACGGCAGTGACGAGCACGATGATGATCTGCTTCAGCGAGACGCTGATGCCGTCGATCGTATAGACCTGGCTGACCAGCGGCGGGATCGGCTTGTTGCGCGGCCCTTGCGTGACCTGCACGAAGTTGGACAGGGCGATCGACATGCCGATGGCGGTGATCAGCGGCGCGAGCCGGAACGATCCGCGCAGCGGCCTGTAGGCCACCTTCTCGATCGTCCAGTTGTAAAGACTGGTGAGCAGCATGCCCACGATCATCATGATCAGGAGCGCCACCACCACCGGCACCGAATAGAACATCGCGCCGAGGATCAGGAAGACGATGAGGGCCGTGAAGGCGCCCACCATGAAGATATCGCCATGGGCGAAATTGATCATGCCGATGATGCCGTAGACCATCGTGTAGCCGATCGCGATCAGCCCGTAGATAGATCCCAGCGTCAGCCCGTTGATAAGCTGCTGGACGAAATACTGCATATTTAAGCGGCTCCCCTGGAATGTCGCCTTCGAGGACGCATTCCTTTTCGTATTGCCCCTAGTCGTAAAGTTTCAAGCCCGGATTGCAACGTGATTTTTCAATCGCCGCGCGTGGTTTGGAAGCACGCTGCCCGATTGCCCGCTTTCTCGCACCCGGCCCCTGGACTATCGCGGACCCTATCATTGGCACAACGCAATGTCTTTGACGATTAAGCCGTATCATGCGCGTCGTTTCGAAGAAATCGCCGTCAAAATAAATTGATGAGAAGATTCCTTGCGTCAGCGGCAGCGCTCGATTTTGCCGTCCCGCGCAGGATTCTGCTCGGTATGACGGTCATGTGACGGCGAGGCGAACGGCGGCCGAAATCACCTTTGCCGATTGGTTCGGTAGTCAGGTTTCGACGAACGACGAGGCGGCCTGACGCCGAACGGGAGCGATCAGGTGACGATGAACCCGTGCGCGAACGGATCGCGGTCGTCGATGAAGATGGTGTTCAGTCCGGTCATGCGCGCCCAGCCGCCGATCGAGGGGATGATGGCTGGTTTGCCGGCAACGCTGACCTCCTTTTCGACCCTGCCCTTGAACAGCGAGCCGATGATCGACTCATGGACAAAACTGTCGCCGACCTCGAGCCTGCCCTTGGCGTGGAGCTGCGCCATGCGCGCCGAGGTGCCGGTGCCGCAAGGCGAGCGGTCGATCGCCTTGTCGCCATAGAACACGGCATTGCGGGCATCGGCCTCGGCATCTCTCGGCTTGCCGGTCCACAGCATGTGCGACAGCCGGTTGATGCCCGGGTTCTCCGGATGCACGAACGAGTATTTCTCGTTCAGGCGCTGGCGCACAAGCGGGCTCCAGGCGATGAGGTCGGCGGCCGAATGGTCGGCCATGTCGCGGTAGTTCTCCTGCGGCTCGACGATGGCATAGAAATTGCCGCCATAAGCGACGTCGACGCTGATCTCGCCAAGCACCGGGCACTCCACCGACAGCCCTTCGGCGTAAAGGAAGGACGGCACGTTGGTGATGCGCACCTCCTCGACATATTCGCCGACCTGTTTGTATTCGGCGACGACTAGGCCGGCCGGCGTGTCGAGCCTGAGCACGCCCGGCGTCTTCGGCCTCACCAGCCCATGCTCGATCGCCATCGTCACGGTGCCGATGGTGCCGTGGCCGCACATCGGCAGGCAGCCCGAGGTTTCGATGAAGAGGATCGCGATATCGCAGTCCTCGCGCGTCGGCGGATAGAGGATCGAGCCGGACATCACGTCATGACCGCGCGGCTCGAACATCAGCCCGGTCCGGATCCAGTCATATTCGGCGAGGAAATGCGCCCGCCGTTCCATCATCGTCGCGCCTTCTAGCAGTGGGCCGCCGCCGGCAACCAGCCTCACCGGATTGCCGCAGGTGTGGCCGTCGATGCAGAAGAAGGATGTCTTGGCCATGATGGCTCCCTGAAATATCAGAATTCTGGCGAATTGTCAGAACCGTTGCGGGCGGAAAGGAGTGAGATCGATCGGCGGCTCCTGCCCGAGAAGGAGATCTCGGATCGAGCGGCCGGTCGCTGCCGCCTGGGTCAGGCCGAGATGGCCGTGGCCGAAAGCGTAGACGATGTTCGGCGCCCGCGCCCTGCCGATGACCGGCAGCGAATCCGGCAGCGATGGCCGGAAGCCCATCCACTCGCGGCCGCCCGACGGATCGAGCCCGGGCAGGAAACGCTTGGCTTTTTCCAGCATCGCCTTCGAGCGCGCGAAATTCGGCGCTCGTTCGATGCCTCCGAGCTCGACGGCGCCGCCGACGCGCAAGCCGGTTTCCAGCGGCGTGATGACGAAGCCGTGCCCGGAAAAGATCAGCTGCCGCTTCACGTCGAAGGCCGACACCGGCAGCGTGGTGTTGTAACCGCGCTCGGTCTCCAGCGGGATGCGGTCGCCGATATCTTTGGCCAGCAGATGCGACCAGGCGCCGGCGGCGATCACGAGCTGCTTCGCTTTTCGGGCCGTGCCGTCCGCAAGCATAAGCGTGACGCCGTTTGTTCCGGTCCCGATACGCTCGACGCGCGCGTGCTCGAAGCGCGCGCCGAGCCGCTCCGCATAGGCCCAGATCGCCTTGCCGAGCAGTTTCGGATCGGCGACTGTCTTCCACCCCGGCACGAAGGTGCCCTTGACGAAGCGCGGCGAAAGACCCGGCTGCAGCGCCGCCATCCCCTCACCCTCGACATGGCGGAAGCCTATGCCGAAACGTTCGCGCGCCCTCCAGCCGGACAGCGAGGCGCGGAACTCGGCCTCGCTTTCGTAGAGTTCGAGCGAGCCGTCCTCATGCAGCATCGGCCGCGTGCCAGAGCGGTCGAGCAAACCCATCCATTCGGCTTCGGCGAGCTTCATCATGCCGGCCTGCGCCGCAAGGCTCGCCTCGAAGTGCCTGGCGGCGCCCGCGCGCCAGAAGCGGAACAGCCAGGGAAGAAGTTTAGGCAGATAGGCCGGCGGGATGGCAAGAGGCCCCAGCGGATCGGCAAGCCATTTCGGCAACTGCCTGATCATCCCCTTATGCGCCAGCGGCAGCACGTCGGAGAAGGCGAAGGCGGCAGCGTTGCCGGAGCTCGTCTCCTCGCAAATGCCCGTCCGATCGAAAATGGTGACGCTGCGTCCCGCCTCCGCGAGCAAGGTGGCGGCGCAAATGCCGATGATGCCGCCGCCGATGATGGCGATATCTTCCCCTTCTCCCCGGTCACGGGGAGAAGGCGCCCGACGGGCGGATGAAGGGGGGCGCCCCTCTTCGGTCGGCTTGGCATTTCCTTGCACGCTGGCGCTGTCCCTCGTCTGTCTGCCGCCATCTGCTCCGCGTGAACGGGAGCAGAAGGCTATCAGAACGCCGGCAGTTCCGGCCGCGCGGCCAGCGCATCCCTGACGATCTTTTCCACCGCCTTCCGGCGCTCGCCCGACAGCGGCTGGCGCGGCATGCGAACGCGGTCATTGGTACCGATCCCCAGCACTTCGGCAAGCTTGATGTTTTGGACCAGGTAGGTTGAGACATCGAGGTCGAGCAGTGGCCTGAACCAGCGGTAAATCTTCAGCGCTTCTTCGCGGCGACCTTTTCTCATCAACTGGTAGATGGCGACGGTCTCACGCGGGAAGGCCGTGACAAGGCCCGCCACCCAGCCGATGGCGCCGACCGACAGCGCCTCGAAGGCGAGGTTGTCGACGCCGGTGAAGAGGTCGTAGCGGTCGCCGAGGCGATTGATGATCTCGGTCGAGCGGCGGATGTCGTCCGACGATTCCTTGATTGCGACGAAGCGCTTGTCGGACGCCAGCTCCTCCATCAGGTCGACAGTGACGTCGACGCGATAGGCGAGCCGGTTGGAGTAGATCATGACAGGCAGGTCGCCGGCCTCCGCGACGGCGCGAAGTGCGGCGACCGTCTCTTCGGCATTGGTGTGGTAGATCGGGCTCGGCACCACCATCAGGCCGTTGGCGCCTTCCTTGGCTGCGCGGCGTGCGATGCTTGCCGCCTCGCGGGTGCCGGGTTCGTTGACGGTCAGAAGCACCGGCTTTGTCCCGGCGACCTTCTGCGCCGTCTTCAGCACTTCGATCTTCTCGTCATGCGACAGCATTGGCCCTTCGCCGAGCGAGCCGCAGACGATGATGCCGTCGCAGCCGGCCTCCATCTGCAAGGAGAAACAACGCTCCATTTCGGCATGATCGAGGCGGTCGTCGGGGGTGAATTTGGTCGTGACTGCAGGGAAAACTCCGGCCCACATGGCTATCTCTCCGTCTGATATATCAGCGGTATATTTATTAAGACGCGGGCTGTCAATGCTGAATCCGCTATGGTATATGAAAAATATATCAGGAGCTGGCCCATTGATATCCGCATTGATATCCAACGACACGAGCGCAACCTTCGAGCCGGTTGCGACCAGGGCCTATCGTGTGCTGGAGCACATGATCGTCACTCTTGAACTGGCGCCTTCAAGCTTCGTCACCGAAGGTGCACTGATCGAGCGGCTCGGCTTCGGCCGTACCCCGGTGCGCGAAGCGATCCAAAGGCTGGCCTGGGAGGGCTTGCTCGACGTCAGACCACGCGCCGGCATCGCGGTCGCTCCGCTCCACCCCGGCGACTGGCTGCGCGTTATCGATGCCAGGCGCGGCATCGAGGTGGTGCTTGCCCGCTCGGCCGCCCGCTTCGTCACCCGCGAGGCGGCCGACCTGTTTCACGAAGCAGCCCTTGCCATGCAGAAGGCAGTGATCTCCGGCAACGTGCTTTCCTTCATTCAGGCCGACAAGCAACTTGACGAGGCGCTGGCGATCGCCGCCGACAATCCATTCGCGGCGCGCGTGGCGGCGCCCTTGCAGACGCACAGCCGGCGCTTCTGGTTCCGCTACAAGGCGGATACCGGGCTCGCCGAATCGGCCGAGCACCACGTCGCGCTGATCCGCTCGATCCTCGACGGCGACGAGGAAGCCGCCGCCAAGGACGCCAAGAAATTGATGGCGCTGCTGCGCCACCACGCCGAGGCGGCCGCGACGCGCTGACCGGAGCGGTTCCGGCTTAACTGAACTGTCCGGTTACGCAGTTCACCCGCCCGGGTGCCGGACCGCGGTGGCCAGCGTGTGCTCCCATCCCTCGCCGGCCGCCAGGATGCAACTCTGGCCCTTAACGTCGGTCATCAGGATGGTCCAGGTTCCGCTCGCCGACACAAACACCTCGAAGATGGCGACGTCTCCACCCAGGCCATAGCCCAGCCGCTTCTCTTCGAACGTCTCTGCCAGCCCCGCGACCAGATCGTCATGGCCCCCGCAGAGGACTTGCGCCTGCACCGGGACTGCCGGCAAAGCCATGACGGCGCCGGCGACTGCCGCCTTCACCACTCGGAACGAAAATCTGCGTGCCATGGGCACCTCCTTCGCCGTGGCATTCCGGCAAAAGAGGCACATTCGGCCGCCTCAGTGTGCCGGAACGCTCCAGGCCGGACTCGACGTCGCCATCACGTCACTCCTTCTGGTTTCCGGTCTGTCGCAGGGAGATTTATCACTCCCTGCATTCGATATGGTGAAGCTGCGCCCGGTAGACAAGCGGGCGTTGATGCGGGCGCCGGCGCGGCTTTCACTGAACGAGCCGTGGCGCCAGTGAGTGTTAGGCTCCCGGCACGGCTGCCGTGATCGTCGGGCTGTCCCAGCCTTCACCAACGGACAGGATGCAGCTCTGCCCCTTGGTATCGGAGGCAAGAACGGTCCAACTGCCTTGGTCGGAGACAAAGATCTCGAGCACGACGTTCGGATTGATCAGCCCGCGCCCTGCCTCGCTTTCGTGGAACTTGTCGCCGAGCGCCTTGATGATGTCGGCGCGTGGTGCGCATTGTGCTGCCGCATTGGCCTGGCCGACCGACAGCGCTGCCGCCGCAAGGCACATCGTCGCCATAAGAAATCGTGTCATCCGACACCTCCTCGCGCCAGACGAGAACCCCGGCTGCCACCGGCGCTGTTTGATTGGCCTGCACGCATGGCAGGAATACAGCCTAAGGCGAATGGCGGCCTGTTGGTTCCATGGAATCATTAGGAGGTGCGGATGCAGCCTCGACATGTCTCGTCGCAAATCATGCATCTGAAGTTGCAGGCGACGACCGGGCGAGACGACAAGCTACGCCAAATATCGATGAGGTGAAGGACAACCAGCCTCCTCTGCAAGGCCCCAAACAGAAAGCGCGGGTGCAAACCGCGCTTTCTCACGAGGCTCTCGAAAAAAAACCGTCCGGTCAGTTCATCGTCGGGATGACGAACTCGGCGCCGTCCTTGATGCCGGACGGCCAGCGCGAGGTGACCGTCTTGGTCTTGGTGTAGAAGCGGAACGCGTCCGGGCCGTGCTGGTTGAGGTCGCCGAAGGAAGACGCCTTCCAGCCGCCGAAGGTGTAGTAGGCGATCGGCACCGGGATCGGCACGTTGACGCCGACCATGCCGACCTGGACCCGGGAAGCAAAGTCACGCGCGGCGTCGCCGTCGCGGGTGAAGATGGCGACGCCGTTGCCCATCTCGTGGTCGTTGGCGAGGTTGATGGCGTTCTCATAGGTCGGCGCGCGCACTACCGAAAGCACCGGCCCGAAGATCTCTTCCTTGTAGATGCGCATCTCCGGCGTCACGTTGTCGAACAGGCAGCCGCCCATGTAGTAGCCGTTCTCGTAGCCCTGCATCTTGAAGCCGCGGCCATCGACAACCAGCTTGGCGCCTTCCTTGACACCGATATCGACATAGCCCTTGACGCGTTCCAGGGCTTGGCGTGTCACCAGCGGGCCGAAATCGGCCGAGGAGTCGGTCGACGGACCGACCTTCAGGCTTTCGACGCGCGGTACCAGCTTTTCCATCAGCCGGTTCGCGGTGTCGTTGCCGACCGGCACGGCCACCGAGATCGCCATGCAGCGCTCGCCGGCCGAGCCGTAGCCGGCGCCGACCAGCGCGTCGACCGTCTGGTCCATGTCGGCGTCGGGCATGATGATCATGTGGTTCTTGGCGCCGCCGAAGCACTGCACGCGTTTTCCCGCCGCGCAGCCGCGCGCATAGATGTACTGCGCAATCGGCGTTGACCCGACGAAGCCGACGGCTTTGATGTCTGGATCGTCGAGGATGGCGTCGACCACTTCCTTGTCGCCGTTGACCACGTTCAGCACGCCTTCCGGCAGGCCGGCCTCGATGAACAGCTCGGCGATGCGGATCGGCACGCCCGGGTCGCGCTCCGAAGGCTTCAGGATGAAGGCGTTGCCGCAGGCGATCGCCGGCGCGATCTTCCACAGCGGGATCATCGCCGGGAAGTTGAACGGCGTGATGCCGGCGACGACGCCGAGCGGCTGGCGCATCGAATAGGTGTCGATGCCCGGACCGGCGCCGTCGGTGAACTCGCCCTTCATCATATGCGGCGCGCCGATGCAGACCTCGACCACTTCGAGGCCACGCTGGATGTCGCCGCGCGCGTCGGCAATGGTCTTGCCATGCTCGCGCGCCAGGATGTCGGCCAGCTCGTCATAGTCGCGCTGGACCAGTTCGAGAAACTTCATCAGCACGCGCACGCGGCGCTGCGGGTTGGTGGCGCCCCACTTGATCTGCGCGGCCTTGGCGTTCTCGACCGCGGCGCGCAGCTCCTGCGCCGAGGCCAGCGCCACCGTAGCGCGCACCGAGCCGTCCATCGGCTGCATGACGTCCTGCTTGCGGCCGCTGGTGCCGGCGACACGCTTGCCGCCGATGAAATGACCGTACTCGATCATGGGTTCTCTCCCTGTTTTGGTGATGAGGCATTGTCCGCCTTTGCGTCCGCAATGGCAACGCGAGCTAGAACGCAACCGTTGTGCGCGAAATAGACAGCAGCAGTCGGACGTGCATTAATTGCCGCAAAAGGTGATGATGATCGGTCATTGAAAGGATCGAAGATTGAGTTCCTTCGCACCCCCCTCTGTCCTGCCGGACATCTCCCGCGCATGGGGGGAGATTGGCAGTTTCATCGCCGGGGCTCATCCTGCACCGTTGGCGATTGGCGAAAGCGAACGCGACATCCGATCTCCCCCCTTGCGGGGGAGATG
>NZ_RZSN01000060.1:0-30907 GCF_003997315.1 Mesorhizobium sp. M1A.F.Ca.IN.020.04.1.1 | reverse complement strand
ATCTTGATCGCATCGATAGGAAAGCGCCGCAGATATTCGAACGAGCTCATGCCGGCGCCGAAATCGTCGAGGCTGACACGGCAATGGCGCAGCCTTGCCCGGCGCACGAATTCCTCCGCTGCGTCGAAATTGGTGACAGCCGCGGTCTCGGTGATCTCGAAGCCGATTGCAGACGGCGGCGCGCCGTTCTCGGCGATCGCCGCGTCGACGAAATCCCAAAGCTGCGGATCGGAGAGCGTCTGCGCCGACAGGTTGAAGCCGAGCGAGACGGCGCCGGAGAGCATCGCCCTGCCATGGCGCGACAGCGCCGTGCGGATGATCCAGCGGTCGAGCCGGGCGGCAAGCCCGAAGCGTTCGGCCACCGGCATGAACTCGCCCGGCAAGATCAGCTTGCCGTTGCGCGCCTCGAGCCGCGCCAGCACCTCGACATGGCGGCTGTCTTGCCAGGGCCTGCCGAGGCGATGGATCTCCTGGCCGAACAGCTTCAACCGGCTGTCCTCCATGGCATCGACCAAATCGGCGGCAAGCCGCGCCGCGTTGAGGCCGCCGGCTCCGGAAGCTGTTTCGGCCGAGAACACGGCGAAGCGGTCGCGCCCGCCGGCTTTGGCGGCGTAGCAGGCATCGTCGGCGCAGGCGAGCGCATCGGTTACCGTCGTCCGGGGATCGCGCACGAAGGCGATGCCGATGCTGGCGGCTAGCCTGCGGGACGACACGGCGGAGCCGAGATCGGCGTCGCGCACCGCGGCGAGCACGGCACGCGCCAGCCGCTCGGCGCAAGCGTCGTTGCAGTTCGGAACCAGCAGCGCGAATTCGTCGCCGCCGAGGCGCGCGGCGTGCGCCGAAGGCGGCAGGCTGGCGCGGATGCCGCCGGCGACGCTCTTCAGCGCGATATCGCCCGCGGCATGGCCGGCATAGTCGTTCAGCGCCTTGAAGTAGTCGAGGTCGACATAAAAGACGGCAAGCGGCAGCCGGTCCGCCGCGCCGATGTTTTCGGCGAGCAGCCGGTCGAAGGCCGAGCGGTTCCACAGCCCGGTCAGCGCATCGTGATGGGCGGCGTAAGCGAGCTCCTCGGCGCGCTTCGTCTCGTCGGTGATGTCGCGCACCGTGCCGAGGATCTGGCCGGCCGAGCCGGCGCCGGCGATCAAACGCACCAGCGACTCGACATGGCGGACCGAGCCGTCGCGCCGGACGATACGGTATTGCGTGGCGGTCACGCTTTTCGAGCCCGGCGGCGGCAGATGCGCGCGCTCGGTGGCCTCCTTGTCGTCCGGGTGGAGATAGGTGTGCCAGAGATCGGCCGTCACCTCGTCGGTATCGCTGACCAGGCCGAAGATCTCCCTGGTGCGCGGGTCCCAATAGCTCTTGTTGGTGCCGATATCGTAGTGCCAGATGCCGGTGCCGCTGGCGGCGAGCGCGAGCCGCAAGCGGACATTGACCTGCTCAAGCGCGGCCTCGGCCTCCTTCTGCCTGGTGATATCGGTCTGCACGCCCATCAGGCGCAGCGGCTTGCCCTCGGCATCGCGCTCGACGATGCCGCCGCGGTCAAGCACCCAGACCCAGCGGCCGTCCTTGTGCTTCAGCCGTAGTTCCGTCTCGATCGACTCGGTGTCACCAGCGATATGGCGGTCGCCGCTCGCCAGTGCTCGCTCGCAGTCGTCGGGATGAGTGAGCTTCAGCCACAGATCGGAGGTATCGAGCTCGCCCTCGGCATAACCCAGCATCTTCCACCAGGTCGGCGAATAGTAGCAATCGCCCGTCGCGAGATTCCAGTCCCATAGGCCGAGCTGGGCGCGATCGAGCGCCAGCGCCCAGAATTCGCCGTTGCGTTTGGTGTCGTCCGCCATGCCCTCGTTCTTGCCGTCCCCGTTCGGGCATAGTGCATGAAAGCTGACAAAAAAGGGTTACTGGGGTGAAGCTGCCAATCTCCCCGCTTTTTGGAGGAAATGTCCGGCAGAACAGGGGGGCGCGAAGGATCGCGGCCCATCTGCTTCGTCATCCGAGGGCGAAGCAAGGAGCGAAGCGACGCGCGCAGACCCTGGGATTCATGCCGTTACGCTAAAGCGTTGCAACAGCTACAGTATTCTGCGCTGCCGAACTCTACGCCAAAGGTCATCGAATGGATCCTCGGGTCAAGCTCGAGGATGACGAAGCAGAAGCTCCGCCGCTTTCGCCAATCGCAGACGCCCTTACCCCGCCGCCAGCCTTCGCCTCACCACCGCCGCGTGGAAACGCGCGCCATGCAGCAGGCCTTCATCGTTGAAATCGTAGGCCGGGTTGTGCAGCGGGGCGGAATTGCCGTTGCCGAGGAAGACGAAACAGCCGGGCACTTCGGTGAGGAAGCGGGCGAAATCCTCCGAGGCGGTCATCGGCTCGGCGGCGATGCCGACGGCATCGCCGGCCAGCACCGTTCGGGCCGCAACAAGCGCCTCATTCACCAGCGCCGCGTCGTTGATCAAGGGCACGAACTCGCGCGTGTAAGTGACCTCAGCCGCTACGTTATAGGCCTGCGCCGTGCCTTCGGCGATGAGGCCCATCTCCTTCTCGATCGCCGCGCTCACCTCGGGCCGGAAACTGCGACAGTCGCCAAGGATGCGGGCGAGGCCGGGCAGCGCGTTGCGGGTGCCGTCGGTGATGAGCTCGGTGACCGAGACGACGCCGATATCGACGGGGCTCAGGCGCCGCGAGACGATGGTCTGCAGGTTGACGACCAGCGCGCAGGCGGCAATCAGCGTCTCGCGAGCGTCGTGCGGCCTGGCGGCGTGGCCGCCCAAGCCTTTCAGCACGATCTCGAAATTGTCCTCGGCCGACATGATCGGACCGCTCCGGGTTTCGAAGTGGCCGATGGGCAAGCCCGGCATATTGTGCAGCCCGAAGATTTCCTCGAAGGGAAAGCGTTCGATGAGCCCGTCTTCGATCATCGCAAGCGCGCCCCTGCCCCACTCCTCGGCCGGCTGGAAGATGAACCGCACCGTGCCGTCGAAGCCCCCTTCTTCCGCCAGCAGCTTCGCCGCGCCGAGCAGCATGGCGGTGCGGCCATGACGGCCACACCGCCATGCTGCTCGGCGATGCGCAGCGCATCCATGTCGGCGCGCAGCGCAATCGCGCGATTGCCGCTGCCCCTGGCCAGCGTGCCGACAACGCCGGTGCCGCCGATGCCTTCCGCGACTTCGAGCCCGAAGGCGCGAAGCTTCTCCGCCACGAAGGCGGCGGTGCGTTTTTCCTCGAAGCCGAATTCCGGGTGGGCGTGGAGGTCGCGCCGCCAGGCCGTCATCGCGCGATGCAGCTGCTGCTGGTCGAGGTCAGCCATCTTCTCTTTCCCCAGCGCTCGTTCCAGGCGAGTCTTCCCGAAGTTGCGCTTCATTTCCATCGATTCCGGGGGGAAGCCCGCTTTCCTGGAAATCCTTCAGGCGATCTGCAGCTCCAGCTCCCGCGGCACCGCCCCGACCAGCTCGGTGTAACGGCCGGCGTCGGTCGCGCCTTCCGAATTGATGACGAGGACACGCGACGTCGCATCGAGCCCGAGAGCCGCGCGCATGCCCTTGTCTCCGGCTGCGCGGATCAGCCCGGCAAGCCCCGCGCCGCCGCTCTCGCCGGAAACGATGGCCGGATCGTTGCCCAAGGGCCGGGCCAGCCGGTTCATCACCGCGACCGCGTCGTCTTCGTCGACGGTCATGAAGGCGTCGCCGACGCGGGCCAGCACCCGCCAGGCGATCAGGGACGGCTCGGCGCATTCCAGCATCGCCATCACCGTCGACCGCTGAGGAGCGATCGTTACGGGACGGCCGGCCTCCACCGAGGCGTAGACGCAAGCCGAGCGCCTCGGCTCGACCACCACGGCCTTCGGCCGCCCCTCGCCGAGCAGAATTGCCATATAGCCCGCAAGCGCCGCCGCAAAACCGCCGACGCCGGCCTGCAGGAAGACGTGCGTGGGCGGTTCGGCCATGTGCCGCAGCGCCTCGCGCACGATCACCGTGTAGCCCTGCATGACAAGCCCCGGAATGCGCTCGTAGCCACGCCAGGAGGTGTTGGAGACGATCTTCCAGCCGCGCTCGGCGCCGACCCGGGCGACTTCGCGGACCGCCTGATCATAACCGCCCTCGACCTGCACGATCTCGGCGCCGAAGCGGGCGATGGCCGCCACGCGCTCGGCGCTGACGCCGGCATGGACGTAGATGACCGAACGCGCGCCAACGAGGCCCGCCCCCTGCGCGACCGATCGGCCGTGGTTGCCATCGGTGGCGCAGCAGAAGGTCATCTGGGCGGCGATAGCGCGCAGCTTCGGATCGTTGATTTCGCAGATATCGACTTCGCGACCGAAGCGCTTGCCGGCCTCTTCCAGCACCAGCCGCATGACGGCATAGGCGCCGCCCAGCGCCTTGAAGCTGCCAAGGCCAAGACGCTGGCCCTCGTCCTTGACATGCAGTGCTGCGATGCCGAGGCCATTGGCCAGCGCCGGCAAGGCATAGAGAGGCGTTTCGGCATGGTCGTCGCGAGCCCTCAGATAATGCTCGGCCCGGTCGGCGCCCGCCAGGCCGAGGGCCTCGGCGTCGGCCGGCACCAGCGGCTGGTTGTGTTCGGGGCGCTGGTTGATGAGCAGCATGCTATTCTTTCTTCGATACACTGAACTTTTTTGACGCGCGCGAGAATCGCGCTCCCTGATCTGGCTAGTGATTGAAGTTTGTTTCGATCAGATGTCGCCGGATTCCCGCCTTGGTGGCACGCAACGTTTCGAGATGACTATTTTTGGTGGTGTTTCGCCTTGGCGGCACCTGCCGTCGACAACATACCGTTTGGTTCCGCGATCAGTCGGCTGCCAGCCGGGCGGCGACGCCAAGCAGGACATTGGCGCCCGCAACCAGTTCGTCGGCGGCGGTGAACTCGTCCGGGCTGTGGCTGATGCCGCCCCGGCTCGGCACGAAGATCATCGCGGATGGCGCAATGCGAGCAATCATCTGCGCGTCGTGCCCCGCGCCCGACGTCATGCGCCGGCACGAAAGGCCGGCGGCTCTGGCACCATCCTCGATCAGCGAGACGATGCCGGCATCGAACGTCACCGGCTCGAAGCGCGCCAGGCTTTCGGCATGGATGGTGACGCCGGCGCTTGCGGCAAGGTCGTCGAGGAAGGCGGCGAGCGCCGCTTCGGCTTCGCGAAGATGCATTTCGTTCGGATCGCGAAGGTCGATGGTGAAGATCGCCCGCGACGGGATGACGTTGATCGCGTTTGGCTCGAAAGCGATGGTGCCGACGGTGGCGACCGTCGGTGTCGGCGAGGCGCTGGCCCGGTCCGCGAGGAAGCTGATCACCCGCGCGGCGGCGACGCCGGCATCCTGGCGCATCGACATCGGCGTGGTGCCGGCATGGTTGGCCACGCCGTCGATGGTTATGCGCTGCCAGGAAATGCCCTGCAGGTTCTCGACCGCGCCGATGGCGATGCCCTCGCGCTCCAGCACCGGCCCCTGTTCGACATGCAGCTCGACATAGACATGCGGCTTGAGGAAGCCGGGCTGATGCCGGCCGGCATAGCCGATGCGCTCCAACTCCTTGCCCAGCACCGAGCCGTCGGTGCCGATCGAGGCCAGCGCCTCTTCGATATCCCGGCCGGCGGCAAAGACCAGCGAGCCCATCATATCAGGCGAATAGCGCACGCCCTCCTCATTGGTGAAGGCGGCGACAACAAGCGGGCGCGCCGGCGCAAATCCTGCCTCCTTCAGGGTCTCGATTGCTTCGAGGCCGGCAAGCACGCCGTAGCAGCCGTCATAGATGCCGGCGTCGATCACCGTGTCGATGTGCGAGCCGAGCATCACCGCTTCCTGGCCTGCCTCGGCGTCGCCCTGCCAGATGCCGAAGATGTTGCCCATGCGATCGATGGCGACGTCGAGCTCTGCCTCTTCCAGCCAACCGACAAGGCGGTCGCGGCCAAGCTTGTCCATGTCGGAGGCGGCGACGCGGACGAGCCGGCCCTGCGCATCGCGACCGAGGCTGCCGAGCTCCGCGATACGGCCAAGCAGACGGTCGGCATTGATCGTCAGACTGCTCATGCCGGCTGCCTCGCCAGCGCAACCTCGTCCGGCGCCATCCCGACCAGCTCGGCATAGCGGCCGGGGTCGGTCGCACCTTCGGAATTGATGATGAGCACGCGCGAATGGGCATCGAGGCCGAGAGCCCCGCGCATCTTCTTGTCGTCGGCAGCGCGGATCAGACCGGCGAGCCCCGCCCCGCCGCTCTCGCCGGAAACGATCGCCGGATCAGTGCCTGAAGGCCGCGCCAGGCGGTTCATCACCGAAACCGCGTCGTCCTCGTCCACGGTCATGAAAGCATCGCCGAGCCGCGACAGGACGCGCCAGGCGACCAATGACGGCTCGTAACATTCGAGCATCGCCATCACCGTGGGCTTGCTGTGCGCAATCGCGACTGGACGCCCCGCCTTCGCGGTGGCGTAGACGCACGCCGCCCGCGCGGGCTCGACCACGATTGCCGCAGGGCGATCCTCGCCAAGCACGATGGCGAAATGGCCGGCCAGCGCCGCCGCAAGGCCGCCGACGCCGGCCTGCAGGAAGACGTGGGTGGGCGGCTGCGGCAAGCGCCTCAGCGTTTCGCGCACGATAACGGTGTAGCCCTGCATCACCAGCCCCGGGATGCGCTCATAGCCCGGCCAGGATGTGTCGGAGACGGCGGTCCAGCCGCGCTCGGCGGCGACACGGGCGGCTTCCCTGACCGACTGGTCGTAATCGCCGGCGATGCGCACGATCTCGGCGCCGAAGCGGGCAATCGCCGCGACGCGTTCGTTGCTGACGCCCGAATGGACGAAGATGACGGAGCGCGCACCGACCAGGCCGGCGCCTTGCGCTATCGAGCGTCCATGATTGCCGTCGGTCGCGCAGGCGAAGGTCATGCCCGAGGCAATCGCCTTCACGTCGGGCCCATGCAGTTCCGCAACATCGATGGCACGGCCGAGCCGTTTCCCAGCCTCTTCCAGCACCAGTCGGATGACGGCGTAGGCGCCGCCCAGCGCCTTGAAGCTGCCGAGGCCGAGGCGCTTGCCCTCATCCTTGACATACAGCGAGCCGACGCCGAGTTCGCCGGCCAGCGCCGGCAAGGCATGCAGCGGCGTCTCGGCATGGTTGTCGCGTGCGGCCAGGAAGCGCTCGGCGTCGGCGGCTCCGGCGAGCCCAAGCGTCGCGGCGTCTTGTTCGGTCAGCGGCTGGCGATGGCTCGGGTGGTGGTTAAGGAGGAACATGGATCGGCTTTCTCTGTCTTGTTGGCTGAAATTTATTGCAAGTCCAGTGAGAAAGGCGCTCTGTCTCGGCACCTGAAATGCAAGTTTGTTTCGTTTAGATGCTGTCATGTCCATTTTGCCCGACCTCGACGCCTTCGACCGCGCCATCCTCGCCATCCTGCAGAAGGACAACAGCACGCCCCAGCGCATTATCGGCGAGACGGTGAACCTCTCGGCGCCGGCCGTGCAGCGGCGCATCAAGCGCATGGAGGAAATGGGCGTCATCTGCGCCAATGTCGCGCTGGTCGATCCGGCCAAGGTCGGCCATCCGATCACCGTCTTCGTCGAGGTCGAGGTGGAGAGCGAGCGGGCCGAGCTGATCGACGCCGCCAAGCGTGGCTTCGCCGCGGTGCCGGAAGTGCAGCAATGCTATTACGTGACCGGCGAGGCCGACTTCATCCTGGTCGTCACCGTGGCGACGATGGCCGACTACGAGGCGCTGACCCGGCGATTGTTTTTTGAGAACAACAACGTCAGGCGGTTTCGCACGTTCGTTGCGATGGATCGGGTGAAGGTCGGGCTGGAGGTGCCGGTGGGCGCACCTCACTCAACATGATCCCTCGGGGCATTTCGTATCGCGGCATGATACTCTGCGCTTGATCTTGCAGACGTATCATGCAAAGATACGATGCGAGGGGCAGTGGATGATACGTTCGTTCAGAGACAAGACCACTGAAGCGATTTCGACAGGCAAAGCTCCGAAAGGATTTCCGGCAGATCTCATTCGTGTCGCTTAGCGGAAACTGTTCATGCTGGACAACGCAGCCGAACTGGCCGACCCGAAAGTCCCACCGGGAAATCGGCTTGAAGCGCTGAAGGGCGATCGCGCCGGTCAGTACTCAATCCGTATCAACGACCAATTTCGTGTTTGCTTTCGGTGGACCGATGGAGGAGCGGACAATGTGGAGATCACCGACTACCATTAGCTAAACCAACAGCTCTATCCGACAGGAGCGGAACCAATGATCAACCTCGATAAGCCTATTCATCCCGGCGAGATATTGCGGGCCGAGTTCCTAGAGCCACTCGACCTGAAGCCCTACACCCTGGCGAAAAAGCTTCACGTCCCACGTACCCGTATCGAGCGCCTCGCCAACGAGACCACGCCCGTTACGCCGGACACCGCTCTGCGTCTCGCCAAATTCTTTGGGACCACGCCACAGTTCTGGATGAACATGCAAGCCAGTTACGACCTTGCCGTGGAGGGCGCGTCGCTGCAGGAAGAGCTCAAGGAAATTAAACGGTTCGAGGCGGCTGCTTAAGAGCTCTTGCCGCCCTCCCTCCCCAGCAACCGCGCATAGATCTCCCCAACGATCCCGCGCCGGAAGATCAGCACGCAGACCATGAAGATCACGCCGGTCGCTATCGTCACTGGGAAGCCGGAGGTGGCAAGGGTGTTCTCGAGGCCGACGACGAGGCCGGCGCCGACCACCGGGCCGACCATGGTGCCGATGCCGCCAAGAAGCGTCATCAGGAGGACCTCGCCCGACATCTGCCAGGTGACGTCGGTGAGGGTCGCGAACTGGAAGACGATCGCCTTCACCGCGCCGGCGAGGCCGGCAAGGGCCGCCGACATGACGAAGGCGGCGAGCTTGTAGCGGCCGACGGAATAGCCGAGCGAAATGGCACGGTTCTCGTTCTCGCGGATCGAGCGCAGGATCATGCCGAAGGGCGAGTTGACGATGCGCCAGATGGCGAAGAGGCCGATCAGGAAGATGGCGAGCACGAAGAAATACATGTTCATCGGCACGTTGAGGTCGAGCATGCCGAAGAGATGGCCCTGCGGCACGCCCTGGATGCCGTCCTCGCCTTCGGTGAAGGGCGCCTGCACGCAGAAGAAATAGAACATCTGCGCCATCGCCAGCGTGATCATGGCGAAATAGATGCCTTGCCGGCGGATGGCGAGGAAGCCGACGACGAGGCCCATGCCTGCCGCGCCCGCAGCGCCGAGCAGGATGCCGGCCTCCGGCGGCCAGCCCCAGGCTTTCACGGCATAGGCGCAGAAATAGGCGGCGCCGCCAAAGAAGGCGGCGTGGCCGAAGGAGAGCAGCCCGGTGTAGCCGAGGAGCAGGTTGAAGGCGCAGGCGAACAGCGCGAAGCACAGCATCTTCATGACGAAGATCGGATAGATGAGGAAGGGGGCGGCGATGAGCGCCACGACCCCCAGCGCCACAAGCGCCCGTTCCAGCCGGACGGAGGCAGCGGCGCGCTCTGCGTGAAGGGTCGCCTCGCTCATCTTACGCGTCCCTTCCGAACAGGCCCGCGGGGCGGAGCAAAAGCACGATTGCCATGATGACGAAGACCACCAGGTTCGAGGCCTCCGGATAGAAAACTTTGGTCAGGCCCTCGGCGAGGCCGAGCATGTAGCCGGTGACGATGGCGCCGAGGATCGAGCCCATGCCGCCGACCACGACGACGGCGAAGACGACGATGATGAGGTCCGATCCCATCAGCGGGCTGACCTGGTAGACGGGCGCCGCAAGAATGCCGGCCAGCCCGGCAAGTGCTGCGCCCAGCCCATAAGTGAGCGTCAGCAGCAGTGGCACGTTGACGCCGAAAGCCTGCACCAGCTCGGGGTTCTCCGTGGCGGCGCGCAAATAGGAGCCGAGCCTGGTCTTTTCGATCAGCAGCCAGGTGCCGATGCAGACGATGAGCGAGGCCACCACCACCCAGCCGCGGTAATTGGGCAGGAACATGAAGCCGAGATTGGTGCCTCCGGCAAGCAGGGTCGGCACCGCGTAAGGATTGCCGGAGACGCCATAATAGAAGCGGAACACGCCTTCGATGACCAGCGCAAGGCCGAAGGTGAAAAGCAGGCCATAAAGCGGGTCGAGCCGGTAGAGCCGCGACAGTGCTACGCGCTCCACCACGATGCCGAACAGGCCGACGGCCAAAGGCACGATGATCAGCGCCGGCCAGTAGCCGATGCCGAGATGGACGAGCAGCAGATAGCCGATGAAGGCGCCGAACATATAGAGCGCGCCATGGGCGAAATTGATGATGCGCAAGAGCCCGAAGATGACGGCCAGCCCGAGGCTGAGCATGGCGTAAAAAGAGCCGTTGATCAGGCCGACAAGCAGTTGGCCGAGCAAGGCTTGGATGGGGATGCCGAAGATCATGGTCATTTGGCCATCATACTCCCAGCACCTCGTGCAGTTTGTCGGTGTGCGCGGAAAGCTGGCCGACCGGGAAACCTTCCACCACCTTGCCGTGATCCATCAGGTAGAAGCGATCGGCGATGCGGGCGGCGAAGCGGAAATTCTGCTCGACCAAAAGGATGGTCATGCCACGCTTCTTCAGCGTCGCCAACAATTCGCCGATGCGCTGGACGATGACCGGCGCAAGGCCTTCGGTCGGCTCGTCGAGCAAAAGCATTTCGACGCCGGTCCTCAGGATGCGGGCGATCGCCAGCATCTGCTGCTCGCCGCCGGAAAGCTTCGTGCCCTGGCTGTTGCGACGTTCCTTGAGGTTGGGGAAGAGGTCGAAGATCTCCTCCACGCTCATGCCGCCCTTGGCCACCACCGGCGGGAGGATCAGATTTTCGTCGACGGTGAGCGTGGCGAAGATGCCGCGCTCCTCCGGCACGAAACCGATGCCCTGGTGGGCGACGCGGTGCAGCGGCAGGCGGATCAGGTCCTTGCCATTGAAAGTGACGCTGCCCGTCCGTTTGCGGATCAGCCCCATGATGGCGCGCAGCGTCGTCGTCTTGCCGACGCCGTTGCGGCCAAGCAGCGTAACCGTCTCGCCGCGCAGGACTTCGAGGTTGACACCGTGCAGCGCATGGCCCTCGCCGTACCAGGCATGAAGGTCGCGCACGGCAAGCAGTGGCTCACTCATGCTCGGTCCCCATATAGGCGACGCGCACGCGCTCGTCCTGGCTCACAGTCGCGTAGTCGCCGGCGGCAAGCACCTGGCCGCGCTGCATGACGGTGATCCAGTCGCAGAGATCGGCAACGACGGTGAGGTTGTGCTCGACCATCAGCACGGCGCGGTCTTTCGCCAGCGACCGGATGATGCCTGAGATCGTGCCGACATCCTCATGCCCCATGCCGGCCATCGGCTCGTCGAGCAGCAGAACTTTTGGATCGAGCGCCAGCGTGGTGGCGATTTCCAGCACACGCTTCCTGCCATAGGAGAGATCGCCCGCCAGCCGATGCGCGGCGTCGTCGAGCCCGACGATGGCGAGCAGCTCGCGCGCCCGGGGCGTCAGCTGGTCCAGCGCCGAGACCGAGCGCCAGAACTGATAGCCCAGCCCGCCCGGACGCTGCAGCGCGACGCGCACATTGTCGAGCACGCTGAGATGCGGAAAGATCGCCGATATTTGGAAGGAGCGTACAAGCCCCATGCGCGCCACCCTGGCCGGCGGCGTGCGGGTAATGTCGGTGCCGAGCAGCTGGATGGTGCCGCTGGTCGGCTGCAGGAATTTGGTCAACAGGTTGAAGATGGTGGTCTTGCCGGCGCCATTCGGGCCGATCAAGGCATGGATCCTGCCGTGGTGGACGTCGAGGTCGACATCCTTCACGGCGACGAATCCGGCGAAGTCGCGCCGCAGGCCGCGGGCGGAAAGCACCACCCGCGGCGTCTGGTCGATGCCGTCCCGGCGGACGGCGGTGGCGGTGTCGAGCGTCACTTGCTGACGAGCGGGCAGCCGCTGTCCTCGGCCTTCATGAAGGCCTTGTCGCCGGGAATGGTCGCCAGGTAGGTGTAGTAGTCCCAGTCCTTCTTGCTCTCCTCCGGCTTCTTGACCTGGTAGAGATACATGTCGTGCACCATCGAGCCGTCGGCCTGCACCTTGCCGTTCACAGTGAACACGTCGTTGACCGGCATCTCATGCAATTGCTTGGCCACCGCTTCGGTCTCGTCGGTGCCGGCCTTGTCGATGGCCTTCAGATACTGCGTCACCGCTGAGTAGGTGCCGGCCTGAACCATGTTTGGCATGCGGTTGGTGCGCTTGAAGAAGCGTTGCGCGAAATCGCGGCTCACATCGTCGCGGTCCCAGTAATAGCCTTCCGTCAGCACAACGCCCTGCGCCGCCTGCAGGCCAAGGCCATGCACCTCGGCCAGCGTGAAGAGCAGCGCCGCCAGCCGCTGGCCGCCGGCGACGATGCCGAACTCGGCCGCCTGCTTGATCGAGTTCGAGGTGTCGAGGCCGGCATTGGCTAGGCCGATGATCTTGGCGCCGGAGGACTGCGCCTGCAGCAGGAAGGAGGAATAGTCGGTGGAGCCAAGCGGATAGCGCACCTCGCCCAGCACCTTGCCGCCACTGGATTCCACGAGCTTGGCGGTCTGGTCCTTCAGCGAATAGCCGAATGCATAGTCGACGGTGATGAAATACCAGCTGTCGCCGCCCTGCTGCACCAGTGCGCCGCCGGTGCCGACCGCTTGGGAGTGGGTGTCGTAGGCCCAGTGGAAACCATAGGGCGAGCACTGCTTGCCGGTGAGGTCGGTGGAGGCGGCGCCGGTGACGATGTCGATCTTCTTCTTTTCCTTGGAAAGCCCCTGGACGGCGAGCGCGACGGAAGACGTGGTGAGCTCCATGATCGCGTCGACCTGCTCGGTGTCGTACCACTGGCGCGCGATGTTGGAGGCGATGTCCGGCTTGTTCTGGTGGTCGGCGCTGACGATCTCGATCGGCGCGCCCTGCACCTTGCCGCCGAAATCCTCGACCGCCATCTTGGCGGCCTCGACCGACCATTTGCCGCCGAAATCGGCATAGACGCCGGACTGGTCGTTCAAGATGCCGATCTTGACCTTGCCGTCCGAGATTTCGCCAGCCGCCGCCGGCATTGCGGATGCCGCAATGAGCGCGGCGGAGACGAGATAGGATGCTTTCACTGGTAGTTCCTCCCTTGTGGTCAACCACGGGAAACGCGGCGGACCTCGCAATGGTTCAACAGTTCCGTCGGATTGTGGATTGAGGCCTCGATCCCGCCTGCCACTCCTATTCTTGCGGGCCTGCTCGTTTGCGGCTGGGCCGCCGCGCGCCTTGGGTGCACGGGCGCGAGCCTAGCATCACATTTCGCTGGCCGGGAATGCTATTTTCGTAGCATGCGGATAGGTTGGGGGCAGCATGGTGTCCCTTCACCAGGGCAGCCGCTTGCCATCGCTAAAAAGCCGCCGGTCGGACCGTCGGGCAAGGTTGCGGCGCAGACGATGCCGGCCGCGCCTTGCGCGACGGGGCGGCCGCCGGCATCGCCCATGTCGCGACCCAGCCGGGGCAGGTCGAATTGACCAGCAAGCGCCCCTCCCCGCCAGACACAGTCCGGAAACAAGATTCAACAGCCCGGAAAAACTCGCGAAAAGACCGGCTGTCATAAGCGGCACCGGAGCAGCCGAACTACGGCCAGCGACAACCTGATATCGATCTTCGAAAAAGGAATGCCGACTTATGAAAAAGACCCTTCTCTCCGTTCTCGGCCTGGCGGTCGCGCTTGCTTTCGCGGTGCCGGCGCTCGGCACTACCGAAGCCAACGCCGCCGCGACCACGACGGCTGCGACCACGACGACCACCGCGGCTCCGGCTGCGGCCACCGAGACGGCCAAGCCGGACGCCAACGGCCCGCACAAGAAGCATGTCAAGCATCATCGCCGTCACGCCCGCAAGCATCACGTGAAGAAGCACTCGAAGCATCACGCCAAGAAGCATCATGTGAAGCACCACACCAAGAAGCGTACCCACAAGAAGCACGGCAAGAAGGTCGCCGCATAAGGCGCGTCGCCGGCTTTTGGCTTTTCAGCAATTGGCCAAAGACTTCATGACCGAATGATCCCGGACCGCTTCAACAGGGTTCGGGATCATCGCTTCCCGGAAACGCCGTCCCTCAAAGGCGGCGTTTTTGCTTACCGGGTCGCTGGCGCGGTCGTCCGGTCCGGATCGTGCCCTACTTCTTCTGCGGATAGATCGTCTCGCCGCGCTTCAGCATTTCGACGAACGTCTCGATCTTCTTCTTGCGCCCCGCCTCGGTCTTCATGTTGTGGACGCGGAAGGCGAGCGCGAAACGGTTCTGCGCCGAAAGCTTTGCCAGAATCGCTTTGGCCTTCGGTTCGGCATCGATCGCGGCCTGCAGGTCGGGCGGAATTGTCATCTCTTTCGAGCCGCCATAGGCGCGGTCCCAGCGGCCATCGGCTTTGGCCGCCTCGACTTCGCGCAGGCCATGCTCCGTCATGCGGCCCTCTTCGATCAAGCGCGCGACGTTGTCGACGTTGATCCTGCTCCAGATGCTCTTCCTGCCGCGCGGCGTGTAGCGCTGCAGAAAGCTCTTCTCGTCGAGCGACTTGCGCACCGCATCGATCCAGCCGAAGCAGAGCACGACGTCGATCGCTTCCTTCGGCGTGATCGAAGGAAGGCCAGAGCCAACCTTGTGGATCTTGATCCAGACCTCGCTTTCGCCGGCGTGGTTTTGGCTGATCCAGGCGTAGAAGCTTTCAGCGTCCGAGAACTCGTGGACCTTGCTCGGGTCGACCTTGATGGGGGCCATCGGTGTTCCTTCTTGCCTGAGCCGAGGCTCCGATCTTCCCCTTTGTTGGGGAGACGGCCGGCAGACCAGAGGGCGCGCTGTCCCGCCAGCCCTGTCGAGACGCCGCCGCCTTAGCTTATAGTCGTGGGAATTTAAGGCCGCGTTTCTTGGCGCCCCCCTGCCCTGCCTGGTTGAATTATCAAAGCCGCGCCAGCCAACCATCGGACTCTCCGATAACACTATCGGTTTCTTCCGTTTCCGCTCCGCCGGCCGGCCTGCCACATCACCGTCCATGCAAAGGAAAGGCATGGACATGGACGAGACAAAAGTCCTGATCGTCGGCGGCAGTTCGGGCATGGGGCTGGCGCTTGCCAGGCGCTGCCTCGCCGAAGGCTCCGGCGTCATCATCGCCGGGCGCAATGCAGCGAGGCTGAACGCCGCGCGCGATGAGCTCGGCTGCCCGGCCGCGCTGGCAACGGCGGTGGCAGACATCAGCCGCGAGGCCGAGGTCGCGGCGCTGTTCGCGCGCATCGGCCGGCTCGAGCATATCGTCAGCACGGCGGCCGATATCGAAGGCGCCTACCGGCTTTTGCCCGACATCGAGCTTTCGGCAGCGCAAAAGGTTGTCGACAGCAAGTTCTACGGGCCGCTGCTGTTGGCCAAGCATGGCGCGCCGAAACTTTCGGCCAATGGTTCGCTCACCTTCGTCTCCGGCATTGCCGCCTACCGCCCGGCCGCGCGCGGCTCGGTGGTCGCGGCCGTCAACGCCGGGCTCGAAGGGCTGGTGCGGGCCTTGGCCATCGAGCTGGCGCCGATCCGCGTCAATGCCGTCTCGCCCGGCTGGGTCGACACGCCGATCTGGCAATTCGTTGCCGGCGATGCGAAGGACGAGACGCTTGCCGCGATGGCGAAGCGCCTGCCGGCGGGACGGGTCGGACGGCCGGAAGACATTGCGGACGCGATCCGCTTCCTGATGGGCAACGGCTTTACGACGGGAACGACGCTGCATGTCGAGGGCGGGCAGCGGCTGGTCTGACGAGCGCGAAGTTTTCGCCCATCGCCGCGAGCAAGAGCTTCAGCGCCGGCGGCTGGACGCGCCGGCGCCGCCAGATCATGACCAGCTCCGCCGAGCGGATCGGGCCCGGCCATGCGATCTCGGCCACCTCGCCGCGATCGAGCGCCGCGGCGACCGCCAGCCGCGGCACAAGGCCGAAGCCGGCGCCGGCCGCCACCAAGCCGGCGATGGCGTCAATGCTGCCAGCCTCGGCCGCGAGCTTCGGTCCGCCGAGGCCCGCCTCGGTGAAGGCCGTGTCGACCATGACGCGGTAGACGCATCCGGTTTCGGTGGCGACGAAACGCTTTTCGGCAAGCTCCGCCAGATCGACATCCGCCCGGTTCTCGCCCGGCGGCGCGATCAGCACCAGCGGCTCGGCCGCGACGGGGCGCCTGGCGAAGCGCTCGTCGGGCTCGCTGGCGCCCGGTCTGTCGAAGCAGAAGGCGACGTCGATCCCACCCTCTCCCAGCCTGCGGCGCAACTCGCCGCTGCCTGCGATTTTCAGCCTGATGTCGATGTCGGGATGAACGGCCTGGAAATCGGCGAGCCAGCCGGGAAGTTTTGCCGAAGCGATCGTCTCGAGCGCGCCGATCGACAGGCTGCCGGCCGTCTCGGCCTTGGTGGCATCGATGGCGGTCCGGGCGTCGTCGGCGAGCGCCAGGAATTCCTCGGCGTAAGGTTGCAGCGCCTCGCCGGCCGGCGTCAGGTCCAGCCCTTGCCGCGACCGTATGAACAGCGTCGCGCCCAGCTCGGCCTCGAGCGCCTGGATCTGGTCGCTGACGCTCGACTGTGCGAGATTGAGCTCGCCCGCCGCGCGCGTGACGTTGCGTGTGCGCGCGACCGCGAGAAAGGTCTTCAGCAGCCTTGGATGCACGTTACTGCAGCTGCGGCTTCTTGAGGAAGGAGTTGCGGTCGGCCGATTTTACGCGAAGCCAGGTCTCACGGCCGTCGCGCACGACGCGCAACGGAATTTCCGCGCCGGCCGGGTTCTGCCAGAGTTTTCGATAGAAGTCGGCGAGACCGTCAACCTCGCCGTCGCGCACGTCGGAGATGATGTCGCCTTGGCGAAGGCCAGCCTTTGCCGCGGGACCACCTTCGGCGACGCTCATCACCACCACCATGCCGTTCGACTCCGCCGAGAAGGCGCCGAGCCACGGGCGCGGCGGCTTGGCGACCTGACCGCGCTTGACCAGATCGTCGAGGATCGGCGTCAGAAGGTCGATCGGCACGATCATGTTGATGTCGGCAACCTCGCCGGCGCGGCTCATCTGCAGGCGCAGCGAGCCGACGCCGAGCAGCTTGCCGTCACGGTCGAACAGCGCAGCACCACCCCACGAGGGATGCGCCGGCGCGGTGAAGATCGCCTCGTCGATGAGATATTCCCAATAGCCGGCGAATTCCTGCTTGGTGACGATGTGGGCGTCGACCTGCTGGCCGATGCCGTCGGCAAGCGTCACGGCGTCGCCGATATTGGCCTTCCTGGCATTGCCGAACTTGACTGCCGGCAGCCCGAGCGGCGCCAGCGCCTGCACCAGGCCGAAGCCGGTCTCCTGGTCATAGGCCAGCGCATGCGCCGCAACCACGCGGCCGTCCTGGTCGGTCAGCCAGACCTCCTCGGCCTCGGTGATGAGATAGCCGATGGTGAGAACCAGCCCGCTGTCGCGGATCACCACGCCGCTGCCCTCACGGCGCGTGCCCAGCGCATTGGCGGTGAAGGCGTCGTCCGGAACCGTGGCGCGCACGGCCACGACGGAGCGCGAGATTTTTTCGATGGTCATCGTCGATCCTGAATTACGGGTCTTTTTCTATAAGTATGGCCAAAGGGACGCGGTGCAAGGGCATCTGTCCCTGACGGAGAAGGCGGGGCGCTGCTGGCCCAAGCGTTAGTTCAACGAAATTTGAACTTTTTTCTTTGACGCCCGCGCAACCGCACCTAAATCTTGCGCCAACGAACCCCGCATCCCGCTCACAGCAACAAGGCCTCCCGAGATGAACCAGTACAACCCGCCGAAAGTCTGGACCTGGAACAAGCCGAATGGCGGCACCTTCGCCTCCATCAACCGGCCAGTCGCCGGGCCGACGCACGAGAAGGAATTGCCTGTCGGCAAGCATCCGCTGCAGCTCTATTCGCTGGCCACGCCCAACGGCCAGAAGGTGACGATCATGCTGGAGGAGTTGCTGGCGCGCGGCCACAAGGGCGCCGAATACGACGCCTGGCTGATTCGCATCAATGACGGCGACCAGTTCGGCTCGGGCTTCGTCGAGGTCAATCCGAACTCCAAGATCCCGGCGCTGATGGACCGCAGCGAGCCGAAGCCGGTGCGCGTGTTCGAGTCGGGCTCGATCCTCACCTATCTGGCGGAAAAATTCGGCGAGTTTCTGCCGACGGAGCGTGCAGCGCGGGCCGAAACCTTCTCGTGGCTGTTCTGGCAGATGGGCTCGGCGCCCTATCTCGGCGGCGGCTTCGGGCATTTCTACGCCTATGCGCCGGAAAAGATCGAATACGCCATCGACCGCTTCGCCATGGAAACCAAGCGGCAGATGGACGTGCTGGATCGGCGGCTGGCGGAAAGCGAGTATCTCGCCGGGCCGGATTACACCATCGCCGACATGGCGGTCTGGCCCTGGTATGGCGGGCTCGCCAAAGGCCGCAGCTACAACGATGCCGCGCAGTTCCTCGCCGTGCATGAATACAAGCACGTGCAGCGCTGGGCCGACGCGATCGACGCCAGGCCGGCGGTAAGGCGCGGCCGCATGGTCAACCGCATCTCCGGCGATCCGGCCTCCCAGCTGCACGAGCGCCACGACGCCAGCGATTTCGAGACGAAGACGCAGGACAGGTTGCAAGCGGCGGAGTGAGCTGCTGATCTCCCCTTGCGGGGGGAGATGTCGCCGAAGGCGACAGAGAGGGTCGGCGCGCATGATGCGCCAACTTGCCCTCTTATTGTTCTTCGGGCGTCGGCGCTACGCGCATCGACCCGCTTTGGCCTGCCGGCCATCTCCCCCCTCGAGGGGGGAGATCAGCTACCTCCCGTAGGTATACGTCACACTGGCCTCCGCCAGCGCCTGGCTCTTCGCCGCGACCGACACCATTTCGGGCGACGGATTTTCCGGCGTGCGCAGCTTCGCCTCACTCAGCGCATAGAGCGTGAAGACATAGTGGTGCGTGCCGCTGCCGGGCGGCGGACATGGGCCGAAATAGCCGGTGCGACCGACGCCGCCCATGCCGGACACCGTGCCCTTCGGCAGGCGCTTGCCGCCTTTGGAGCTGGCGCCTTCGGCGAGGCCCTTGGCGCTTGCCGGGATGTTCCAGGCAAGCCAATGCCAGAACCCCTTGCCGTCGTTGGCATCGGGATCGAACATGGTGAGCGCGTAGCTCCTGGTGCCCGCCGGCGGGTCCTTCCAGGCAAGCGCGATCGAGACGCTCTTGCCGCCGCATCCGGGCTTGTCGCCGAGATATTTTGCGTCCCACTTGTCGTTGGAAACCGACGGGCTGGAGATCTCGAAGGCGGATGCCTGAGTGGCGAAGGCAGCGAAGGCAAGTCCAATCAGGCTGAGGCGCGAAGTCATGGCTTCACTCCTTCTACTTGGATTGCCCAAAGTCTATCCGAAAGGCGCGCCGGAGCCGAGCAACTTTGCGTGACGGGTCGGCAGGCGCCGGAGCTGCCGATCTCCCTTACAAGGAGAGGATCCGGAGCACTGCGGATGACCAGTGTCACGCGCGGCGATGCGTGTATACTATCCCCCCTCTCGCCAACCCGGGCGACACGATTTGTCCTTGCCGGCCCTTCCTGAAAGTGCCGCCACGCGATCTGGCTGTTGGCTCAGAAAAACAGAGCTATGCGGTTCTTCACGAATTTTTTCAGCCGGAACATCCCCTGGAAAGCTCCGTTGGAAACTTAGTCAACGATGCAAACCAATGGAGATTTCCTGATGATGAAGAAGATTCTCGCAGCTTCCGTTCTTACCCTGGCGCTCGCGACCTCGGGCGCCATGGCTCAGACAGCCGGCGCGAGCGGCGACGCCAGCGGCAGCGTTTCGGGCGGCGTCTCGGGCACGACTGGCGGCGCCTCGGGCAGTGCGACGGGCGGTGCCACGGTCACCACGCCGACAACCCCTGGCACGGATACGACCACCACGAATTCCACGAATTCCATGAATTCCACGAATTCGACGAACCAGCCGGCCGGCATGCAGGATCGCTGCAAGGATACGGGCGCCAACGATACCGACAACAACACGGCCAGCGGCAATACGACCTCGAACATGCAGAACTGCAACAAGTAGGGCGGTTTCGATTCGCGCCGGATCGCCGACACAAAAAAGCCCCGCCGGTGGAAGCCGTCGGGGCCCTTTCGTTGAGGCCTTGAAGGTGGGACTTCGCTGCCTGCCGATCCAGGGGGTGTTGGATCGGCCGCGACCCTAGCCGAAGAATCGGCGGGGCTATAATCACGGCTGCGCACTACCAATCACGCCTGCGCGAGAAGGAGGTGATAGCCGGCTGTCGATCTCTCTTTGAGGGAATTGGCTACCTCAGCAGCTTCGCCAATCGCGGCACGCCCTCGCCCACCGCGCGGTCGTCGGCCAGCGTGAAGGACATGCGCAGCGTGTTGCGGCCAGTGCCGTCGGCGTAAAAGGCGTTGCCCGGCACGAAGGCGACGCGCGCCTCTTTTACCGAACGCGCCAGCAACGCGGTGGCGTCAGTGCCTTCGGGCAGCGTCAGCCAGACGAACATGCCGCCTTCCGGCCGGCTCCAGGAAATGCCGTCCGGCATGTTTTCCTCAAGCGCGCCGAGCAGCGCGTCGCGGCGACGGCGATAGGCACCGATCAGCTTCTCCACCTGGGCGTCGAAGATGGTCTCGGCAACGCGATGCATGACCATCTGGTTGATCGACGGGCTGTGCAGATCGGAGGCCTGTTTCATCAGCACCAGCTTTTCCACCACATGGCGCGGCGCGCAGACCCAGCCGACGCGCATGCCTGGCGACAGGATCTTGGAGAAGGAGCCGCAAAAGAGCGTGCGGGCATTGTCGATGCCGCCCGAGCGGGCACAATCCAGCGCCAGGATCGGCGGCACCGCCTCGCCGTAATAGCGCAGCGCCCGATAGGCGGCGTCCTCGATGACGGCGATGTCGAGCTCGCCGGCGAGGTCGAGCACCGCCTCGCGCTGCTTGCTATCCAGCGTGTTGCCGGTCGGGTTGGCGAAATCCGGCACCAGATAGGCGAATTTCACTTTGCCGCCGTTGCCCGCGGCTGCCGCGCGATAGGCCTCCGGCGTCATGTTGCCGCCGGCAATGTTCAGCCGGTCGTAACGCGGCTCGTAGGCGTTGAAGGCCTGCAGCGCGCCGAGATAGGTCGGCCAGGTGACCAGCGCGGTATCGCCCGGCGACAGAAACAGCTTGCCGAGATAGTCGAGCGCCTGCTGCGAGCCGGAGGTGATGAAGATGTTGCCCTCGTCGCATTGGATGCCGAGCCTGCCCATATAGCTGGCCAGCCATTTGCGCAGGGGCAGGAAACCTTCGCTGACCTGGTATTGCAGCGCGGCCCCCGCTTCCGCGCCGCCGAGCACGGCCTGATAGGCGTCGCCGATGGGCTCGGCCGGAAACAGCGAGGCATCGGGAATACCGCCGGCGAACGAGATGATGTCGGGCTGATCAAGCAGTTTGAGGAGCTCGCGGATTTCCGAGGCCTTCATGCGCGAGGAGCGCGAGGCCAGAAGATTCAACAAGGTCAAAGCGCACCTCCCGCAGTGCTTCGTTTCAGTAATTTAGGTCAGGTTGGTTGACCTATTATCAGGCCACGCCCGTCGCGTGAATACACAAAACGGCCATGGCGCATCGCTCTGACGACATTTGGCCCACAAATCTTCATGAATGCCGATGGAGATATCTGGCACCGACGGCGGTCCGCTCATCGCGGGATTGTCGTAATATTAGAATAGGCGCATATTGTCTGAAGCCGAAGCCGTGCTCCGGCTGAACCGCCTGTTGGCCATGGTGCCCGGGCGGTCCGTGACCAAGTCAAATGTCAGTGAAACAACAATCACCTCGGCTGCTCAAACCATTGAACAGCCTGAGGCAATGATATTTGGAGGAGATAGCCATGAAGGTCACCATACTGGCAAGTTACGAACCCCATGCCGCCAAAGGGCTGATGCAGGGATCGAACCGCGAAGCTGCAATCCAGGCGCTCTTTGAAAGCGTCGGCGGCAGGATGAGCAGCGTCATGTTCACGCGCGGCATTTACGACGTCGTCGTCAATGGCGAGGTGCCGGATCAGGTCGCCGGGATGGGCATGGCCCTTGCCGTGCGCGCGAGCGGCTCGTTGAGCGAGCTGGTCGTCCTCGAAGAACTCGACATGAAGGCGGTGCTCGAGGTCGCCAACAAGGCTGCCGGGGCCTACAAGCCCGCCGGCTGACGGCCTGGCCAGGCAGCAGGGACGGCGCGTTCGTCGTCCCGTGCTGCCGGCATCACGTCACCGCAGGCCGAGGCTTTGCTTATGCATGCCCTTATCCCCAAACCGCTCCGCACTTTGGGCAACAATGCATTAGAACGGCAATCGAATCTCGTCGTCCCGGGCCGTATCGGGCCATCCGATGTCCTTGCGGATCTCCGGCGGCAGTTCGTTCAGCTCGCGCGTCGTCCTGCGGCGCCTGCTCGCCTGCGCGAACGCGGCGCGAATTCGGTTAAGGCTCTTAAACATCGCAACCTCCACAAAGCAGCGGCAGAACTGGCGGCCGCCCTCCGGGCGCCGCTTTTGAGGTGCGTCTGTAACCAGGCGATTGCGCGCAGACGGTGAAATGCTTCACGAAGCCGGAGCGGCCTGAAACATTTGTGTGCGAATTAAATTGGGTTTCGACGTCGCGGCACTAGACTAGAGGCGAGTGCCAACAGGCGGCGCTGCCGGCAATAACGGGCGCACAATTGCTGATTGCCTTGTCCGCCAAGATAGGCGTCAGGTGTTAGTCCGTACCACCGGAAGGAAGTTGCTGCGCGGTCTGCGCCGAGAGCCGGCCTTTGCGGACGAACGTCGGCTTCGAATATTCTTTTTTCATGGCGAAATCTCCCCTGCCTCGCCGGAAAATGCGGTACGGCTATCGGACTGTCAAGCAGATGGCAGGCCGGTGAGGCCGGCCCGATCAACCACCTTCCCGTCCCTGACCACTTCCCTGCCCGCGCGATACACGGTCCGCTCCTTCGGCACGGCCACCACCGCTTCCGGCACATGCTCGGCCCTGAGCGCGACGAAATCGGCCTTGGCGCCGACGGCGATGCCATAGCCTTCGAGTCCTAGCGCCCTGGCGCCGGCATGGCTCACCACGTCGTAGGCGGCTTCCAGCTCGCGATCCTCGTAGAAGCCGGAGCGGTAGCCGATCATGTTGGCGCGGTTCAGCATGTCGCCATCGCCGTAGGGCCACCAGGAATCGCGGATGTTGTCGGAGCCGGCAAAGACCGTGACGCCCGCCTTGCGCAATGCCGCCACCGGCGGGAAAGGATGGTTGCCGGGCGCGTTGGTCATGATGGCGACGCCGGAGGCGGCGAGCAGCTCGCCGGCTTCGGCCAGCGCGTCGGCGGAAATGTCGCCCAGCGCATAGGCGTGGCTGACAGCGACTTTGCCTTGCATGCCCAGTGCCGTGGTCCGCGCGGCGATCTCCTCGATCTCGAACAGGCCGAGGGTGCCGCCGTCATGCAGGTGGATATCGATTCCGGCGCCGTGTTTTTCGGCAAGGCCGAAGACGACGTCGAGATGGCCCTTCACATCGCGGTCGAAGCTTGCCGGGTCCAGCCCGCCGATCAGATCGCAGCCGAGCTTCAAAGCCTCGTCCAGAAGCTCGGCGGTGCCGGGCGACGACTGGATGCCGCTTTGCGGGAAGGCGACGAGCTGGATGTCGATCAGCTCGCGATATTTTTCGCGCACGGCAAGGATCGTCTCGACATGTTTCAGCCCGACCGCGGCGTCGACCATGACGTGGCTGCGCATCGCAAGGCTGCCATTGCCGATGCAAAGCTCGAGCTGGTTTTTCGCGCGCTCTTCCATCGGCGCGGCCTGCTCGAGGTTCCGCATCTGGAAGGCGACCCGCTCGCGCACATCGAAGCCGTTGGTGCAGGGAATGTGCGAGCGCCAGGCATCGCCATAGAAGGAGGTGTCGAGATGGATGTGGCCCTCGACGAAGGCCGGCAGCACGAGCTGGCCGGCGAGATCGACGGCGCCTGGCGCCGCGCCGGCGGCATTGGCGGCGGGCGTGATGGCGTTGAAGCGGCCATCGGCAACGGTGAGGTCGGCCAGGGAGCCGTCGGCGAGTTTTGCGTTGAGAAAGCGGGGCAAGATGCAATCCATCAGCAATGATGCATCAGTCGTCGTCCCTCGGCCGGCAGAGGTCAATGCGGATCGGGATAGAAAGTGTTTCGCCCAAGTTCTCGGTCACCCGCGGTTGGCAGATCGCGCGTGCCCGATCGGCTGCGCCGCCGTTAACCTTAATTCCAAGCGGCGGTGGGGAAGTCCCTGCTCCCTGCCTATTCCGCTATCGCGGAAGTTTCGGCACGAGAAAAACATGCCATAGTCCAGGCTGCGGTACGAGGCCGCCTTGGTCGACGCGGACGCCCAAGCACATCCCCAACAATGTCGCCCCCAACGGCCGCGTCGACCTTGGTACTGAACGGCGATCTGACCCGGGTCGCCGTTTTGTTTTGGGCCATCAGGCCTGGGACTTGGCGTATTCCGCGACCAGCCCGTCATATTCCTCGAAGGCCGGCAGGGCCGCGTAGCTGTGCAGGGCGGGCGTCTCGGCCCATGGCAGCTTCTCGCTGGTCCAGGTCTCGACGAAAGGCGTGAACCAGGCGGGGTGGTCCAGCATGGTCGGGCGCAGGTTGACGAACCAGTCGAGCCCCTCCGGCCGGGTGAACATCCAGCTCATGCAGTAGCCGCAGAAATAGTGTTTCGAAGCGCCGTGCAGGCCGCCGATCACCGGCTCGCCCTTGGTGATCTCGAAGCCATCCGCGGGAATGGCGGCGCTCAGCGAATAAGCGCTCGACGACATCTTCTGGCAGCCGGTGCAATGGCAGGCCATGGTGAGCAGCGGCTTGGCGGAGATCCTGAGGCGCACGCGGCCGCAGCGGCAGCCACCTTCGGAGGGCAGGGAGGGGATTGGCATGAGCGCTCCTTGGTTGGTTTTCCCTTCTCATCCGTCGCCTTCGGCGACACGTTCTTCCCACAAGGAAGAAGGAGGAGCCAAGCCCTCAGCCCCCAATCAGCGCCGCGGTCGTCGTCAGCCGCGCGCCCTGCTCGGCGAAGGCTTTGTTGTGCCGGACGATGATGTCGGGCGCTTTCTCCTCCTCGGAATCGAGCGTCGAATGCGCATCCGAAACGACGGTGACGCCGAGGCCCTGGGCAAGAGCGCCTTTCACCGTGGCGGCGACGCAGAAATCGCTCTGCGCGCCGATGAGCACCACGTCGCGAACGCCCTGCCCCGCGACCCACTGCCCGAGCTCGGCGTTGGAGAAGGCATTGCCGACGCTCTTGCCGAAGGTCGGTTCGCCGGCCGCCTGGCCGAGCTGCGGCCATACCGGCCAGCCGGAAGCGCCCGGTGCCAGCGGATCGCCCGCCGGCCCGTCATGGCGCACGAAGGCCACCTTACGGCCCGTTTTCCGCGCCCAATCGATCAGTTTTCGCGCGCGCTCGGCAATGACGTCGGCATCATGGATCGGCGGATCGAAACGGCCGTCGAACATGCCGGTCTGGAGGTCGATGACGATCAGCGGAGCGGCGGCCGAGGGAGCGGTGTCTGGCATGGGCGCGAAGATAGCGGAGGTGGGGGGTGGGTCAAGCACGGGGACGAGCGTGGTCCCCGCCCTTGTGGCAGATCGACAGTTCGGCGCCGCTTGCCAGAGCTTGGGTTCAGGCCGTACGAGCTAGAGCATTCTGCTAGCGGTTCCTCAGAACATAGACGCTGCCAGCAAGGAGGCCCACGGCTATGGCGAACAACACGAGAGCAATAGCGATCCGCCAGGCAGGATTCATTGAGTGGCGACCCGGCAGCGACCTGCCGGCTTCGCGCAGTGTTCCAACGGCTACCTTAAGAATTTCCAGGGCGAGAACTACGCAGACCGCAGTAGTTGCGAAAGCCAGCAGCATCTTCGGTGCAGGTGGATGATTGTATAAACCGACGATGGACTCACCCAAGCGGTAAAGGGCGATGGGCGCATATCCCATGGCCGCGAAAAGGCCGCCGCCCACCGCAAAGTACATGGCCAGGCGCCAGAGCCAGTCTGAATGTCGCCTGCCGGCCGATTTCCGGGCCCGATAGTCGAGCGCCGCAAAGCAAAGGGTCCCAGCCGACCAGCAAAGTCCGATCCACCAATTCATGGATGTACTCTATTGTTCCGCTGGTTAGTTTGAGATTAAGGACGCCCGCCTCCTACAGGCACGGCACCGCTGCCGGAGCGCTCAATCTTCTTCCAGCACCCTCATCCGTCTCGGCGCTACCCGCCGATCCTCTTTCTCCCACAAGGGGAGAAGATAAGCGCCCTACCCAATCCCGCCGGTCACAACATAAGCCCCGCCAACTCGCCGATCCGGCAGCCTCACGATCGCCGTGACGATCGAGCCGTAGGCGCGGCGCCAGACGCTGTGGAAGCCCTGATGCGTCGCAGCCGGCACGACGGCCCGGCCGGTGTGGCGGTTGCCGCTTCCCTGCATGGCGACCGGTTCGCCGTTGACATGGACTTTCACGGCTGCATCCGGCCCGGCCTCGCCCGCGTCGATCTCCAGCGCGATCGCGATCTCATCCGTGTCGCCGGCATGGATTGTCTCGGCGGTGAGGGCCAGCATAAGCAGCGCTTCGCTGGGGCGACCCAATGTGCCCTCGCTCCGTTCAAACACATCATCGGCCAGCGGCGGCGTGCGTAGCGGGACGGTGCGGCGCTGGGTGGCGCGCTCGTAGCCGCCGGCCATCGTCAGCAGCGCCACGTCGTCATAGGCCTTGCCGGCGAAGGTCAAGCCCACCGGCATGCCGATGTCGGCCATGGTGCCCATCGGCGCCGTCACCGTCGGGATGCCGAGATGGCGCCAGACCAGATTGCCGTTGGCGACCCAGGTGCCGTTGCGCCAGGCAAGATCGGCGGAGGCCTCGTTGACATCCGCATCGGCCGGGCCGACATCGGCGACGGCCGGCAGCACCACGGCGTCGAGGCGGTTGGCGTCGAGCCAGTTCTCGAAGTCGATGCGGCGCGTCTCTTCCAGCCCCTTCAGCCCGTCCTCCATGGTGGGGATGGCCTCGAGCGGGCTCACCCCGTTCTTCGCCCGCTCGACATAGTCCGCCAGGTCGAAGCCGTCGTCGCCATAGCGGTCGGGCAGCGTACCCGGCGGCTGTGGAAAGATTTTCGGGCCATCGACCGTGGCAAGATCGGGAATCGCCGGATCAGCATTGGCGCGCAGGAAATCGTCCCACGACCAGATTGACAGGTCCCAGATCTCGCGGTTTGCAAATTCCTCCGGCACCAGGCCGCGATCAACCATAGAGCGCGCGCCCGGACGGTCGCGCTCATAGTTCGATACGACGGGGAAATCGACCTCGACCACCTCGGCGCCGAGCGCCTGCAGGTCATGCGCGGCCTGCCGCCAGAGCTCCAGCACAGAGGCGCGCGTCTCGATCGGCCGGTCGGCGCCGAGATCCTTGCCGATATACATTTTCGGCACGCCGAGCCGCTTGCCCTCGATCGCGCCTTGCAGGGGAAGCCCGGTATAGCTCGCCGGCCTCAGCGCTGATGCCTTCGGGATCGAAACCCAGGGCTGCACACGCCAGAAGTCGCCGCGCGTGTCATGGTCGTCGGCGACGATGACGTCGAGGAGCTCCAGCATGTCCGGCACGCTGCGCGTATGCGGCACCACCACATCCATGGTCGGCACCAGCGGCCAGTTGCCGCGTACCGAGATCACGCCGCGCGACGGCGTGTAGGCGACCAGCGCGTTGTTGGAGGCGGGCGCGCGGCCGGACGACCAGGTTTCTTCGCCGAGCCCGAAGGCGGCGAAGCTGGCGGCCGTCGCCGTGCCCGAGCCGTTCGACGAGCCGGAGGCGAAGGCAGCGGTGAGATAATCCTTGTTGTACGGGCTCTCGGCGCGACCATAGGCGCCGCGCTGCATGCCGCCATTGGCCATCGGCGGCATGTTGGTGAGGCCGATGAGCACCGCGCCCGCGGCGCGCAGCCGGGAGATCGTGAAGGCGTCCTCGCTAGCGATCAGATGCTCGAAGGCCGGCGAGCCGGCCGCGACCGTCAGGCCTTTCACCTTGTAGCTGTCCTTGGCGGTGTAGGGGATGCCGTCGAGCGGCCCAAGCGTTTTGCCCGCGCGGCGTCGGCGGTCGGAAGCTGCCGCCTCCTCGAACACCTTTGGATTGAGGATGGGCACGGCGTTCAGCGCTATGCCGTGGCGGTCGTAATGGGCGATGCGCCGCAGGTACGCGCCGGTGAGCTCGACGCTTGTGACTGTGCCGTCTTCCAACGCGCGGCGCAGGTCGGCGATCGAGGCTTCGACTATATTCACGGCTTGGCGAACCTCTTGTCAGCAATCACGCGTCCGGCGAAGGTTGGCTCGAAATTCGTAAGCCGCGATCCGTCACACCCCCCTCTGCCCTGCCGGGCATCTCCCCCGCAAGGAGGGAGATTGGATGTCGCGCAAGCTTTTGCCAAACCGCCGACGTTGCAGGGAGGGCCCCGTAGCCGATCTGCTGATCTCCAAAGGTCGGGGAGATGGCCGGCAAGCCAGAGGCGGCGCTGTCCTGCCGACAATTCAGACGATCGAAGAGGTGCTAGTTCGGTGTTTTGACTTGCGTTCGATCCACCAGTCGTTCTGCCAATCTTCATAGCCGAGAAGCGAGCCCTCCATCCGCTCGAGAGATTCGTTCCAGCCGGTTTTGGCGAACACTTTCGATAACAGCAGAAACGCGTCTATCCGCCACTCCTCCCCGGGGAGTGAGAAGAAGGCGCGCCGCCACCCTTGGAAGTCGGGGAAACGGGCGTGCTCGGCTTCGGTAAAGGGAGTATCGATGACATGACGCACCAACCGGCCCGAGCGCACAAACGGGTCGAAGCGAGCCAACGTTTCCGACAGCCATTCCGCCGGATAAGCGTCATGGAAGACTGCCAGCGGCTTGCGACCTTCCAGCATCAGCGGCAGCTCGAAATTCGTATGACCTCACGGATTGGATGCCAGGACTCGATGCGGTTGAGCCTTCGATCAAGCTCGCGAGGTGGAATGCATCGCGCCAAGTCGCTCGAGGTCGTCCGGGTCCAAATGCCATGAACCGGATAGCTGTGGACTGTCGCACGCCAGAACCGCGCGAAGCTCTTCCAGGTCTGAGACGCGAATTCGGGCTTCGGCGACCGCCGAACCGGTCGCAGGATCGATCTCCTGCAGGACAAAATAGATGGATTCGGCAGTGTTGCTCACATGGTGACGATGGCTGCTTGGACAATACTTGTACAGGCTTTCTTCAGACAGGCCACATTCCTTCGCTTGCCCCTCTGCCCTGTTGGGCATCTCCCCCGCAAAGGGCGGAGATTGGATGTCGCCCAAGCTGTCGCCAGTCTCCTACTTTGCTACTGCGGCGCGCCGGCGAACAGCACCGTGCCCTCCCCGCCTGCCGCCGGCCAATCGCGGATGGTGCGATCCATGCCGCCGGTCAAAAGCGTGCCGTCGGCGGCGAAGGCGACCGAGTAGATCGGCCCGGTGCCGGGGTCGAACTCGGCGATCTCGGCGCCCGTATCCATATTCCAGATCCGCGCCGTGCCGTCGAGCGAGGCGGAGCCGAGCCGTTTGCCGTCGGCCGATAAGGCGAGCGCATAGACGGTGCCGGAGTGGCCGTCGAAGCGGCGGACCTCCTTGAAGGTGTCGAGATCCCAGACTTTTATCGTGTAGTCGCCGCTGCCGGTCACCGCATGGTGGCCGTCGGCGAGGAAGACCGCGCCATAGGCGCCGCGCTCGTGGCCGTGCCAGCTGCGCAGCTGCTTGCCCGCAGGGATGTCCCAGAGCTTCAGTTCGCCGTCGATGCTGCCGGTGAGCGCCCTGGTGCCATCAGGCGAGATGGCGACGGAGCTCACCGACCAATCGTGGCCCGGCAGTACATGCAGCACCGTGCCCTTCTGCAAATCCCAGACGACGACGGAACCGGTGTCGTGGCCGCTGACGGCGAGCTTGCCGTCGGGGCTGATCTTCAGTTGCCGGACGCCGCCGTTCGCTCCGGACGAGAAGACATGCAGCACTGTGCCATCGGAAAGCTGGCGCAGCACGATCTCGCCGTCGTCGCCGGCGGTGAGCGCGCTTCTGCCGTCGGGCATGAAGAGCGCGCTGCGCGCCATGTCCTTGTGGACGCCGAGGTCGCGGATCAGCCGCTTGCCGTCGATATCCCAGAGCTTGATCATGCGATCGGTGCTGGCGCTCATGATCTGGTGGCCGTCGGCCGACACCGCCAGCCAGACGACGGCATCGCGGTGGCCTTCCGGCGCGGTCGGCTGGGCTGGGGGCGGTGGCTGAGGCGGCGCCAGCGTCTGCGGCGGCGTGGCCGGCGCCAGCGCGGTCTGCCGGGCCGGCGTGGTTGCAGGCTGCGCCGGTGCGGCGGGCGGCGGCGGAGCGGCCGCCGGCTCGGACGATGCGGCCGTGGGCGCCGGCGCGACAGGCGCAGAGGCCGGCTCGGTCCCAGGCTCCGCCGGAGCGAAGGCGACTTCCCTGGCCGGCGCGGCCGCATCGCCCCCTGTTTCCCGCCACCGGCCGAACTGGTCGGCGAGGATGACGACAAGGGCAATGAGCGGCACGGCAAGCGCGATGCGGCGCAGCCGCGGACGCCCGGCCGGCACGGTCGCAGCGTCGCGGCCGAACAGCGGCGCCGAAGGCTCATGCCTTGGCGCGCCCGGCAGCAGGCCGGCAAGGAACGAAAGCCCGGCCAGAATCGAAAGCATGCCCGCCGCGCCGAAGATCCCGGCGCTCGTCGTGGCCGGGGGCTTGCCCCCCAGCGCCAGATAGAGCTTGGCGAAGCAGGCGAAGCCGACGACGAGCATCGCCAGCGCCAACAGCCTGTCGGTCGATCTTTTCATCGGCATCCCCCAGGCGCCTCCACTCCAACTGGCGGAA
>NZ_RZSN01000005.1:52518-72677 GCF_003997315.1 Mesorhizobium sp. M1A.F.Ca.IN.020.04.1.1 | reverse complement strand
ATCCTTTTCCGTGTCGGGCAGCACCGCGCCGATCTTGACCAGCGCCTCGTCGGCGGCCCTTGCCATCGCCGCGCCGCCAAAGGCGCGCACCATGCGGGCGCCGGCAACCAGCGCCACGATCTCGTCACGCGTGAACATCAGCGGCGGAAGGTCGAAACCTTCCCTCATCATGTAGCCGACACCCGCCTCGCCGTCGATCGGCACGCCGGTCGACTGCAAGTCGGCTATATCGCGGTAGATGGTCCGCTCGGACACCTCGAGCCACGTCCCGAGCTTCTGCGCGGTGACCAGTCTGCCTCCGCGCAGATGCTGCACGATCTGGAAAAGCCTGTCGGCGCGGCGCATCGTTTGACCCCTTGGCTTCGGTTCTACGCATGCCGCGGTCCCAAAACCGGTTCCCGCAGGTTCGAGGCTGCTTCAATAACGCAAGCCTCCTGACAACATAGTGTCAGGAGGCTGCAGCCACTCCACCACCGGACAACGGCGTCTTTCCTGAAACCCAGCGTTTCAACCGACATTACATCTGGGCGCGCCATGGCCGCTATCCAAGTCATGCGCCGAAAAATTTCAGTTCTCACGCACGCGGCCGTTATAAAGGTCCGGCCAACCGATGTCCTTGCGAATGTCCGCCGGCAAAGTGTTCAGGAAACGCTGGGTCCGGATCTCGTTCCGCACGGTGCGGATCTTGCCGACATAGTGCTGCACGCTACGCAGGATGGTAAAACCGTTCATGACCGAGCTCCTCTTTTTGACGAGAGGAGTATCTCACACCCCTGCTGACAGCAGTCTGTCAGCAGGGGTGCGAGGTAGCCGAAGCCGGCGCCAGAACGATCAGCGCGGTCCCATGGATGTCCCTTCGTTTGTCAGGAGCGATGCGGTGCGAAAGCGCCAAGAACCGCTTTGACAGCCGCCGAGGATGCTGCTCAAAGGCGGCATGACGAAACTGCTCGCCCTTGTCATCATCGGCATCATGCTCATCCAAATCATCAAGCCGCTCGGCTGGCCGGGGCTGAAGCGCCGCAGCGATTTCTGGAAGCTGGCGCTGCTTGCAATGGCCGCAATCTCGCTGGCGGCCGTGCTTGGTCATTGGGCTTGAGGCACGTCGATTTGAGGTGAGGACGGCCTGCGAAGGGCGGCGCTGGCCCCCGCTGGTTCGACGCCTCAGCTGGGAGTGCGGCCGGCAAAGATAAACCGGGCCTTGGCCGCCCGGGTTCTCAGCGCTTTAGGGAAAGCTCAAAGCGCGTCGACGCGCTTCAAGCCGTTATTGATGCATATCGTTGCCCCAGAACCGCTGCACACTTCTGGGCGACATGCATTGCTATCAGGCGGCCTTTTCCAGCGCCGGCTGCCATTGTCCGAGCGCCGCCAGATGATTCATGTGGGCGCGATGGATGAAGGCAGCCTGGCCGGCGGCGACGTTCGACGCCTTGCCGCTCCAGGCCTTCTGCGCGGCCGCCTGCAGGGCGCGGCCGTAGGAGAAGGAGAGCTTCCACGGATGCGGGCCGATGACATTGATGGCGTTAAGGTTGGCCGTCGCTTCCTCGTCGTCCTGGCCGCCCGACAGGAAGGCAATGCCGGGCACCGCCACAGGCACGGCTTCGCGAAACAGCTTGATCGTCTTCTGGGCGACCGCTTCGGGACTGTCCTTCTTGCCCGATTTCTTGCCGGAGATGACCATGTTCGGCTTGAGGATGGTGCCTTCGAGGACCACGCGCGCGGCATAAAGCTCGCCATAGAGCTTCAGCAGGGTCGCCTTGCTCACCTCGTAGCAGGTGTCGATCGAGTGGGCGCCGTCCATCAGCACTTCCGGCTCGACGATCGGCACGATGCCTGCCTCCTGGCAGAGCGCGGCGTAGCGTGCCAGCGCATGCGCGTTGGAGGCGATCGAGGTGGCTGACGGCACGCCCTTGGCGGTGTCGATGTCGATCACCGCGCGCCATTTGGCGAACCGGGCGCCGAGCTTATAGTAGTCCGCCAGCCGCTCGCGCAGGCCATCGAGACCCTCGGTGATGGTATCGCCGGGAAAGCCGGCGAGAGGCTTGGCGCCGACATCGACCTTGATGCCCGGAATGGCGCCGGCGGCCTTGATGATGTCGACCAGCGGCGTGCCGTCGGCAGCCTTCTGGCGAATGGTCTCGTCATAGAGGATGACGCCGGAAATATACTTGGTCATCGCCTCCTTGGCGCGGAACATCATCTCGCGATAGTCGCGCCGATTGTCGGCGGTCGATTCGACGCCGATGACGTCGAAGCGCTTCTTGATGGTGCCGGAGCTCTCATCGGCGGCCAAAAGGCCCTTGCCATCCGCCACGATCGCGGCGGCAATGTCTTCGAGACGTTCGCTCATGGTGCTCTCCTAAGGTTCGTTTCATTCCGCGCTAACAGAACACTACCGCCAAAGGAATGACGCCGAAAAGCTCGAATCGATTGAAAGTCTCGATAGCTGCGTCCGCTCGGAGAGTCTTGAATTGACTCAGCGCTTCAGCACCTCGACGCCCGGCAGCGGCTTGCCTTCCATCCATTCGAGGAAGGCGCCGCCGGCGGTGGAGACATAGGTGAAATCGTCGGCGACGCCGGCATGGTTGAGCGCGGCTACCGTGTCGCCGCCGCCGGCGACCGAAACCAGCTTGCCTTCCTTTGTGCGGGCTGCCGCATGCTTTGCCGCAGCCACCGTGGCGCGGTCGAAGGGTTCGATCTCGAATGCACCGAGCGGGCCGTTCCAGACCAGCGTGGCAGCGCGGTCGATCCAATCGGTGACGCTCTTCACGGTTTTCTCGCCGACATCGAGGATCATGCCGTCTGCGGGCACGTCGGAGATGGCGACGGTTTGGCTGGCGGCACCCGCCTTGAATTCCTTCGCCACGACGCCGTCGGCGGGCAGAATGATGGCGCAGCCGGCTTCGGCCGCCTCGATCATGATCTGCTTGGCGGTGGAGGCCAGGTCATGCTCGCAGAGCGATTTGCCGACATCGGTACCGCGCGCGGCGAGGAAGGTGTTGGCCATGCCGCCGCCGATGACCAGCGCGTCGACCTTCTTCACCAGGTTCATCAAAAGATCGATCTTGGTCGAGACCTTGGCGCCGCCGACGATGGCCACGACGGGCCGCACCGGATTGCCGAGACCTTGTTCCAACGCGTCGAGCTCGGCCTGCATGGTGCGGCCGGCATAGGCCGGCAGGCGGTGCGCCAGGCCTTCGGTCGACGCATGCGCGCGGTGCGCGGCGGAAAAGGCGTCGTTGACGTAGATGTCGCCATTGGCGGCGAGCTTTTCGGTGAAGGCCTGATCGTTCTTCTCCTCGGCCTTGTGGAAGCGGGTGTTTTCCAAAAGCAGGACGTCGCCATCCTTCATGGCGGCAACCGCGTCGGCGGCCTTGTCGCCGATGCAGTCGGAGGCGAAGCCGACCGGGCGGCCGAGCACTTCCGCCGTGGCGCGAGCGATCGGCTCGAGCGAAAATTCGGCCGACGGGCCGTCCTTCGGACGACCGAAATGCGCGAGCAGTATCACCCTGGCGCCTTTGCCGGAGAGCTCGGAAATGGTCGGCGCGATGCGCTCGATGCGGGTGGCGTCCGTCACCTTGCCGTCGGCGACGGGAACGTTGAGGTCGACGCGCACCAGGATGCGCTTGCCGCCAACGGCGCCGATATCGTCGAGTGTCTTGAAGCCGGCCATGGTCGTCCCTTCCGCCAAAAACGCGGCGACCTTACCCGCCACCGGGCACGATGCAAGGCCTGGGCCGCACAGCGCGTGCAAAAATGATGTCGTTGTGTGACGTCAGCTCTCGCTGGCTGATTTTGGCGCTATGGGCTTGGACGTCGTCATTTCGTCCGGCTCGCTTTGAGGAACCTTGCTTGGCGCTGGTTTGCGCCAGCCGCGGATAAAGGCGGCGATGCGGTCGGCGATCTCGCCGGCGCTCAGGAAAACCGGCACGCGCGCCACCGGCGCGGTCGGCTCGAAGGACAGGCCAAGCCCGGTGATCCGGCCCTTCTCGTCGACATCGCGTACGATCAGCTCGATCGGGCCGATCATCACGCGGTCGGCATATTCGGCCTGGCCGCCGAGCCGCTCGGTGACCAGCGCCGCGACGGTGAGCTTCTGTTCGGCCTCGGTGAGGCCGGGCCCATAGGCGGCTTCGAGCTCGGCGGCGGAGCGGGCCGGATCGACGGCAAAGGCGCCAAAGAAGTCGGCATCCTCGGGGTCGACGACGGCGCGGCTGGCGAAGAGCTTGTCGAGCAAGCGCGGATAGCGGTCCGGCACGAAGATGTAGACCTGATCGCCGGCGGCGAGCCGGCCCATGTCCTGGAACCGCATGGAGCGGCCATCGCGCAGCACCAGCGAAGGCCTCGCCCAGCGCGGGATGCGTTCGCCGCGCGCCACCGGACTACCGGGGGCGACGCGATAGGCGAGCAGCTCGTGGTGAGCCGAGCCCGGCAGCTCGAGCTCGACCTTGTCGAGAGGTCCAAGCCTTGCCGGCACGATGAGGCCGAGGCGGCGCGCCAGCGGACCGACGGTCCAGCCCTGCACCACCAGCGAGACCAGCACGATGATGAAGGCGACATTGAAGATGAGGCGACCGTTGGCGAGGCCGCCGAGCAGTGGCGTGATGGCAAGCAGGATCGAAACGGCGCCTCGCAACCCAACCCAAGAGACGAAAGCGACCTCCGGACGTGGCAGGCGGAACGGCATCAGGCAGAGCCAGACGGCCAAGGGCCGCGCCACGAAGATCAGGAACAGGCCGAGCAGGATCGCCGGCAGCAGGATCGCTGGGAATTGCGAGGGCGTGGCAAACAGGCCGAGGATCAAAAACATGATGATCTGCGCCAGCCACGACATACCGTCCTGGAAGCGCTTCAGGATGGTGACGGCGCGAATGTCGGAATTGCCGGCGACGAGGCCGGCGAGATACACCGCAAGGAAGCCCGAGCCGCCGATGGCGCCCGCCGCGGCGAACACCATCAGCGACAGCGTCAGCACGAAGATCGGCAGCAGGCCATGGTCGAGGTTCAGCCGCTCGACGAGGCGCACGATCGCCAAGCCGCCGAGCACGCCGATGATGGCGCCGAGTCCCATGTTGATGACGAAGCCGATCACCAAACTGGTGGCGAGAACGTTTGCCTCGGGGTTGGCATGCGCGGCGATGATCTCGACCAAAGAGATGGTGAGGAAGATGGCGATCGGATCATTGGTGCCGGATTCAACCTCGAGCGTCGAGCGGACGCGCTCGCGCAAATGGATCTCCCCGGCGCGCAGTAGGAAGAACACCGCCGCTGCGTCGGTCGAAGCGACGGCGGCGCCGAGCAGCGAGGATTCCAGCCAGCTGAGATTGAGGAGGTAGTAGGCGGCGACGCCGAAGATGCCGGTGGTCAGGAGGACGCCGACGGTGGCCAGCGACAGCGCCGGCCCGGCCGCCTGGCGCAAGGCGTTGAGCGGCGTGCCGAAACCGGAATCGAACAGGATAATGGCCAAAGCCAACGAGCCGGCGAAATAAGCCAGCCGCGCATTGTCGAATTCGATGCCAAGGCCGTCGACCCCGGTGGCAAGGCCAATGCAGAGGAAGAGGAGCAGCAGGGGTGCGCCGAAGCGAAAGGCGATCAGGCTCGAAAAGGCGGCGGCGACAACAAGCGCTGTGCCGACCAGCGTCACGAGATAGATCGCATGCTCCATCCGGAATTGCCCCTCAAATCCGCGTCCCTCCCGCTTTACGGCAGAGTGGGGCGAAGACATGACCAGTGCAAGGCGGCAGCGTGGCTTTTTTGCCCCATGCCGCTGCGTCGAACGAAAAACGCCCGGCCGAAGCCGGGCGTTTCACACGATCAAAAAGGAAGCCTGAGGTCAGGCGATGGTCTTGCCGAAGGCGACAGCCGTGTCGCCCATGCGGTTCGAGAAGCCCCATTCGTTGTCGTACCAGGAGAGTACCGAGACGAAGTTGCCGTCCATGACCTTGGTCTGGTCGAGCGCCGCGATCGAGGAGTGCGGATCGTGGTTGAAATCGATCGAGACGTTCGGGTGATGGGTGACCGAGAGCACGCCCTTCAGCTTGCCCTTGGAGGCGGCGATCAGCGCTTCGTTGATCTCCTGCGCGGTGGTCGAGCGCTTGGCGATGAATTTGAAATCGACGACCGAGACGTTCGGGGTCGGCACGCGGATGGAGATGCCGTCGAGCTTGCCCTTGAGGTCGGGCAGCACCAGACCGATCGCCTTGGCGGCACCGGTGGAGGTCGGGATCTGCGACAGCGCCGCGGCGCGGGCCCGGTAAAGGTCCTTGTGCATGGTGTCCAGCGTCGGCTGGTCGCCGGTGTAGGAATGGATTGTCGTCATCATGCCCTTCTCGATGCCGACGGTCTCGTGCAGCACGGCGGCAAGCGGGGCCAGGCAGTTGGTGGTGCAGGACGCGTTGGAGATGACGACGTGGTCCTTGGTCAGCTTGTCGTGGTTGATGCCGTAGACGACCGTGAGATCGGCGCCTTCGGCCGGGGCCGAGACGATGACGCGCTTGGCGCCGGCGGTCAGATGCGCGGCAGCCTTGTCGCGCGCAGTGAAGATACCGGTGCATTCGAGCGCGATGTCGATGCCGAGATCCTTCCAGGGCAGCTGGGTCGGATCCTTGATGGCGGTGACCTTGAACTTCTCCTTGCCGACGGAGATCTGGTCGCCGTCGACCGTCACTTCATGCGGGAAGCGGCCATGCACGCTGTCGTAGCGGAGCAGATGCGCGTTGGTCTCTACCGGCCCGAGGTCGTTGACGGCGACGACATCGATGTCCTTGCGGCCGGATTCATGAATGGCGCGCAGGATGTTGCGGCCGATGCGGCCAAATCCGTTGATGGCAACTCTGACGGTCATGTTTCTCTCCCTGGGGACTGGAAAGTGGATGGGTCCGCTGCTTCATAGCGGCGGGCGTGCAAAGAATCCAGCCGCAGAAGCCGGAATTTAAATCGATTAGGTTGGTCCAGTCCGGCGACATCCTTTGAAGGGCTTCGCCGGACGGGGCGTTGCTTTTTGTGCATGCCGCTCGAGATCGCTGCGCGCTTTTGAGCGACATGCGATGGCTCACTTGCCGTGCAGGCGTGCCTCCACGGCCTTCGCCGCGGCCTCGGCGGTGATGCCGAAATGCGGATAGAGCTGCTCGATCGAGCCGGAGGCGCCGAAGCCGGTCATGCCGACGAAGATGCCGTCGATACCGATCAGGTGGTCCCAGCCCTGGCGGATGCCGGCCTCGATAGCGACCTTCACCTCGGCGTTGCCGATGGTCTTCCTGCGATAGTCCTCGTCCTGCTGGTCGAACAGCTCGAAGCAGGGCACCGATACGACGCGGGTCGGATGGCCGTGTTTTTCGAGCAACTCGCGGGCGCCGAGGGCGACCTCGACCTCCGAGCCCGTGGCGAAGATCGTCACGGCCGCCTCGCCGTTTGCCGCGGCAAGCTCATAAGCGCCCGAGGCGCTGAGGTTCTTCTCGCTGTGTTCGCTGCGCACGGTCGGCAGGTTCTGGCGGGTCAGCGCGAGCGTCGAAGGCGTCTTTTCGGACTCCAACGCCAGCTGCCAACATTCCGCCGTCTCGACCGCGTCGGCCGGGCGGAAGACGTTGTGGTTCGGAATGGCGCGCAGTGCGGCCAGATGCTCGACCGGCTGGTGGGTCGGGCCGTCCTCGCCGAGACCGATCGAGTCATGGGTCATGACGAAGATCGAGCGGATGCCCATCAGCGAGGCAAGGCGCATCGAGGGCCGGGCATAGTCGGAGAAACACAAGAAGGTGCCGCCATAGGCGATCAGGCCGCCATGCAGCGTCAACCCGTTGATGGCCGCCGCCATGCCGTGCTCGCGGATGCCGTAATGAACATAGCGCTGGCCGTAGTCGTCCGGAGTGATGTTCTTGGTCTGGCTGGTCTTGGTGTTGTTGGAGCCGGTGAGGTCGGCCGAGCCGCCGATGGTTTCGGGAACAGCGCCGTTGATCACTTCCAGCGCCATTTCCGAGGACTTACGGGTGGCCACCTTCGGCTTGTCGGCCGAGAGCTTCTTCTTGTACTCGGCGATGACGGCGTCGAAATTGTCCGGCAGCTTGCCGGCGAGGCGGCGCTCGAATTCGCCCTTCAGCTTGGCGTCGGCCTTGGCAAGGCGGCCTTCCCAATCGGCGCGCGCCTTGGCGCCGGCGGTGCCGACGCCGCGCCAGGCGTCGAGGATGTCGGCCGGAATCTCGAAGGGCGGCGATTCCCAGTTGAAGAATTTGCGGGCGCCGGCGATTTCGTCGGCGCCGAGCGGCGAGCCATGCGCCTTGTTGGTGCCGGCCTTGGTCGGGGCGCCGAAGCCGATGGTCGTCTTGCAGGCGATCATCGTCGGCTTGTCGGAATGGCGGGCGGCTTCGATGGCGTAGGCGATGGCTTCCGGATCGGTGCCGTCGATGTGGCTGGCGTTCCAGCCGCTGGCCTGGAAGCGGGCGACCTGGTCGGTGTTGTCGGCGAGCGAGACCGGGCCGTCGATCGAAATGTTGTTGTTGTCCCAGAAGACGATCAGCTTGTTGAGCTTGAGATGGCCGGCGAGCGCGATGGCTTCCTGGGAGACGCCCTCCATCAAGCAGCCGTCGCCGGCCAGCACATAGGTGTAGTGGTCGACAAGGTCGTTGCCGAAGGCGGCGTTCATGATGCGCTCGCCGAGCGCGAAGCCGACCGAGTTGGCGAGGCCCTGGCCGAGCGGACCGGTGGTGGTCTCGATGCCGGCGGCATGGCCGTATTCGGGATGGCCGGCGGTCTTCGATCCGAGTTGGCGGAAATTCTTGATCTGGTCGATCGTCATGTCCTCGTAGCCGGTGAGGTACAGGAGCGAATAGAGCAGCATCGAGCCGTGGCCGGCCGACAGGATGAAACGGTCGCGGTCTGCCCAGTGCGGGGCCTTGGCGTCGAATTTCAGGAAGCGGGTGAACAGCACCGTAGCGATGTCGGCGCAGCCCATGGGCAGGCCGGGGTGGCCGGAATTGGCCTTCTCGACGGCGTCCATGGAAAGAAAACGGATCGCATTGGCCATCCGATCATGTTGTTCACGCGAGGTCATGCTTCCTCCGGAATAGGGGTTGGAGCTTTGGGAGAGCCCGTGGAAAGGGTGCGCGACACATAGCAGGCGCGGCCTTTGAGTCAACAAATCGGTGCTTTTTTGCCGGCCTTGTGAAGGCGGCGGCGACGCTACATTAGCGTTAGCGGGGGACAGTCGCGAGAGCTTTATTGACGCGCGCTTCACCCGGCGCCTAATCTTTCCGAGATAACGCGTTCTGAACGCGAGCGATTCGGTGACGGGCAGGGCATAGGACGAAGGCCATGACCGGGGAAACGACCCTCAAGGAAGTCATCGCCAGGCTCGGCAAAGCCATGGAGGGACTGGAAAACGCCGTGGCGGCGCGGCTCGAGCATGAGCGCGACTATTCCGAGGCCGAGGCCGAGGTGCAGCGCATGAACGCCGACCGCTCGCGGCTGGCGCAGGAGCTCGACAATTCCGAGGCCCGCGCCGAACGGCTGGAAGATGCCAACAAGGAAGTGTCGCGCCGGCTGGTGACCGCCATGGAAACCATTCGCGCGGTACTGGACAGGTAAGCCAATGGCACAGGTAACCGTTTCCATCGACGGCAAGCAGTACCGGATGGCTTGCGACGAGGGCCAAGAAGAGCATCTGATCGACCTCGCCGAGCGCTTCGACCGGTATGTCATGCATTTGAAGGATTCGTTCGGCGAGATCGGCGACCAGCGGCTGACCGTCATGGCCGGCATCATGGTGATGGATGAGCTTTCGGAGCTCAACAAGCGGGTCAAGGGCATGGAGAGCGAGGTGCTGACGCTGCGCAAGACGCGCGACGAGGCGCTGACCAAGGCCGACAAGAGCGACAGCGTGCTGACGACCGCGCTCGCGGCACTTGCGCAGCGCATGGAAGACCTTGCGACGACGCTGGCGGTGAAGAAGGCTTAAGCCGCCAATCCCCTGCGTCCGCTATGGAAATTCTGCTGTCTTTTCCAGGAAAAGCAGAAATTTTTCCATCGTTCCGATCACGCTTGCAGACACAAGCCTTTTGAACCGTTCCTTCCGGCGGTATAGAAGCTGACACGCGCCGATGGGGTTAGCCCAGGCCGGCGCCATGTCACAGGGTAGGGAGCACGCGATGAGCCTTCGTATCAACGATATCGCGCCGGATTTCACGGCCGAGACTACGCAAGGGACGATCAATTTCCATCAATGGATCGGTGACGGCTGGGCAGTGCTCTTCAGCCATCCGAAGAACTTCACGCCGGTTTGCACGACCGAGCTCGGCACGATGGCCGGGCTCGAGGGCGAATTCAAAAAGCGAAACGTCAAGATCATCGGCATTTCCGTCGATCCGGTGTCGAGCCACGACAAATGGCAGGCCGACATCAAGACAGCTACCGGCCAGACGGTGAACTATCCGCTGATCGGCGACAAGGATCTCGCCGTCGCCAAGCTTTACGAGATGCTGCCGGCGGGCGCCGGCGAGAGCTCTGAAGGGCGCACGCCGGCCGACAACGCCACGGTGCGCTCGGTCTACGTCATCGGCCCGGACAAGAAGATCAAGCTGGTGCTGACCTATCCGATGACCACCGGCCGCAACTTCGATGAGATCCTGCGCGTCATCGATTCCATCCAACTGACGGCCAAGCATCAGGTCGCGACGCCGGCAAACTGGAAGCAGGGCGAGGACGTAATCATCACCGCCGCCGTCTCCAACGAGGACGCGATCAAGCGCTTCGGCGCCTACGAGACGGTGTTGCCGTATCTGCGCAAGACCAAGCAGCCGACAGCGTGAGCTTTCCTTCTCCCCGTTCCACGGAGAAGGTGCCCGAAAGGCGGATGAGGGGCGGCGCGGCGTTCGGTGATTACCGCGTCAACGGACTTTGTCCTGACGTGATAAGCTCGTAATCCCGGCGCTGCCCCTTATTGTCCTGCCGGACATTTCTACCTGTATAGTGACGGGGAGAAAGGGGCGAACCACAGCTTTCGCCAATCGCGGGCGTTGTAGGTGCCAAAAAGAGACGGCGGCGCCAGATCACGGCGCCGCCGTTTTGTCTTTGCGTAATGCCTCGAGCTTTTACGCCGCCGGCTGCGCTTCGATGGTGCGCAGCGCCTGGTTTTGACGCTTGGCCGCGGCCTTGACCGCGTCCTGCACCTTCTCGAAGGCGCGCACCTCGATCTGGCGCACGCGCTCGCGGCTGATGTCGAACTCGGCCGACAGCTCTTCCAGCGTCAGCGGCTCTTCGGCCAGACGACGCGCCTCGAAGATGCGCCGCTCGCGGTCGTTGAGCACCGACAGCGCGCCCGACAGCATCGAGCGCCGGTTTTCCAGCTCGTCCTGCTCGATCAGCATCTCTTCCTGGCTTTCGTGATCGTCGACCAGCCAGTCCTGCCATTCACCGGACTCACCTTCGCTCGCCCTGATCGGGGCGTTGAGCGAAGCGTCGCCCGACAGGCGACGGTTCATCGACACCACTTCGGCCTCGGAAACGTTGAGACGCGTGGCGATCTCGGCAATCTGGTCGGGCTTGAGGTCGCCGTCGTCGAGCGCCTGGATCCGGCCCTTCACCTTGCGCAGGTTGAAGAACAGGCGCTTCTGGTTGGCGGTGGTGCCCATCTTGACCAGGCTCCACGAGCGCAGGATGTATTCCTGGATCGAGGCCTTGATCCACCACATAGCGTAGGTGGCGAGCCGGAAGCCGCGCTCCGGTTCGAATTTCTTGACAGCCTGCATCAGGCCGACATTGCCTTCCGAGATCACCTCGCCGATCGGCAGGCCGTAGCCGCGATAGCCCATGGCGATCTTGGCGACGAGCCGCAAATGGCTGGTGACGAGCTTGTGCGCGGCGGAAGTGTCCTGATGCTCGGCATAACGCTTGGCGAGCATGTACTCTTCCTGGGGCTGAAGCATCGGAAAACGACGGATTTCTTCCAGGTAGCGGGCGAGACCGCCTTCACCGGAAACGATACTGGGTAGTGACTGGGCCATGATAGCGCCCCCTCTCTATTGGAGTGATGCCCCCTAACGCGGCGGGCATATAACGCGAATGCCAATCGGCTCATTCGCGGCAACTGCTGTATATAGGAACAAAACCAGAAAGGACAGGCATTTGTTCAACACGAAACAGTGTGTCACGCTGAAGTGAACAACGCCAGTCAGGTTTTTTGATGCTGGTTTGAAGCGTCTTGATGGCGGTTCAGAGCATCCGAAAGCCGCCGACAAGTTCCTCCATGTCCCTCGGCATCGGCGCCTCGAACCGCATCGGTAGATGGGTGGTCGGGTGTCGGAATTCAAGGAGCCAGGCATGGAGCGCCTGTCTGGAAAATGCCTTGACCTCGCCTTTCAGCGGTTCCGGCAGCCGGTTGGCCTTCGTGCGGAAGGCCTGGCCGTACTCCGGATCGCCGACCACCGGATGACCGATATGCGCCATATGCACCCTGATCTGGTGCGTCCGGCCGGTCTCGAGGCGGCATTCGATCAGACTTGCGGTGGTGAATTCCTTCTGCCGCCCGCCGAAACGCTCGACGACGGTGAAATGGGTAACGGCATGCCGGGCGTCGTCCCGGTCTTCGGGAACCACCGCGCGCCGTACCCGATCGGCGGCGCGGCCGAGCGCGGCCTCGACGGTGCCGGTCGGCCGCTGCGGAATGCCCCAGACCAGCGCCAGATAGGCGCGTTCGAGGTCGCCCGTCCGGCCATGATCGGCGAAGGCCTCAGACAGTGCCTTGTGGGCGCGGTCGGTCTTGGCCACCACCATGACGCCGCTGGTTTCCTTGTCCAGCCGGTGGACGATGCCCGGTCGCCTGACGCCGCCGATGCCGGAAAGACTGTCGCCGCAATGATGGATCAGCGCGTTGACCAGTGTGCCGGTCCAGTTGCCGGCGCCGGGATGCACAACCAGCCCCGCCGGCTTGTTGACGACGATCAGCTCGTCGTCCTCGTAAAGGATGTCGAGAGGAATGGCCTCGCCTTGTGGCTCGGCAGGCTCCGGCTCCGGCATGATGATCGCGACACGCTCGCCCGGCGCCATCTTGCGCTTTGCCTCCTCGACCGGCTTGCCGGCGATCGTAACCGCACCCTGCTTGATGAGGGCCTGCACGCGGCTGCGTGAGATCTCCGGGCCGAGCTGGGCGGTGAGCCACTGGTCGAGGCGCTTGCCTGCGGCATCGGCGCCGGCTTCCAGCTCCACCGCTCCATCCAACTCATCGCCCGGCAATTCATCCTGTCTCAAAATCGGGGCCCTATCAAAATCGAGGTCTCTTCGCTATGAGCGCTCATCGAAACCGTTGCGGATTGTTTAGTCATGGCCCGGCCGATCGCCGAAGAAGATGAGGAGAAGCCGCTCGACCCTGCGGCCGAAAAAGTGCGCCGGAAGCTCATCCGCTTCATGATCGTCAATCTCGGTCTTCTGTTCCTCGCCCTTATGGTGGTGATCGGAGCCCTTGTCTACAAAGCCCGCAATGCGCCCGGCGCCGGATCGGTGCATGCCGGCGATGTCCAGGCTCCGGCCGGCGCGCCCCTCTCCGGCGATATCGTGCTGCCGGTCGGCGCCAAGGTCGTCAGCCAGGCACTGTCCGGCAACCGCCTGTCGATCGATGCCGAGCTCGCGGACGGCAGCCGTTCCATCTTTCTCTACGACATTGCCGAGCGCCGCGTGATCGGCCAGTTCGCGATTCGCAACAAATGAGCGGCTTTGCCGATAACCGCAGCATTGCGACCGTGGCGCTCGTCGTCGAAAACTATGACGAGGCGATAGCCTGGTATGTCGATCGGCTTGGCTTTGTGCTGAGCGAGGACGTCGACCTCGGCGGCGGCAAGCGCTGGGTGACGGTCACGCCGGCAAACAGGCAGGGCGCGCGGCTGCTCTTGGCGGCAGCCTCCGGCGAGAGGCAGGCAAGCCGCATCGGTGACCAGACCGGCGGCCGGGTGTTTCTTTTTCTCGAAACGGACGACTTCGCCCGCGACCATCAGGCGATGCTTGGCAGGGGCGTCGAATTCCGCGAGGCGCCGCGCTTCGAGCCCTATGGCACGGTGGCGGTGTTTGCCGATCTCTACGGCAATCTCTGGGATCTGATCGAGCCGAAACGGCAGGGTTGACCAGGGCAGTCCGCAAAGTCCGCGAACAGTCCGAAACCCCAGTTGCTTTTTTCCGGCCTTCATCCTATGTAGCCGGTTCTTGAGCGCGCCCATCGTCTAGCGGTCAGGACACCGCCCTCTCACGGCGGGAACAGGGGTTCGATTCCCCTTGGGCGTACCATTGATTCCAATAATTTAGCTGCTTTGAACGACGACGCGTCGAATAGCGATCGAGAAGCCTTAGCCAGGCAATGCGCGAAGGAACACACAGCACCGTCGGCCGTTTGCCTTTCTTTCAGTGAAAGGATGAGACATGCCGACACCCGCTGAGCTCGAAGCGAAATTCTGGAAAGCACTGAAATCTGACATGACGATGATGATCGGCCTCGACGGCTCCAACATCATCCCTCGGCCCATGACGGCACAACTGGAGAAGGACGATACCGGTCCGATCTGGTTTTTCACGGCGAAAGATACGGAGCTTCCGATGGGCCTTTCCGGCGGCGACCAGGCAACGGCCACGTTCGTCTCCAAGGGACATGACCTCTTCGCAACGGTGCAGGGCAAGCTTCGCGTCGACAATGATCGGGCTGTGATCGATCGGCTCTGGAGCCCCTATGTCGAAGCCTGGTTCGAGGGCGGCAAAGACGATCCGAAACTCACGCTGTTGCGCTTCGATCCGGACCGAGCCGAAATCTGGCTCGATGCGTCGAGCGTGGTTTCGGGCATCAAGATGCTGCTCGGATATGACCCGAAGCAGGAATACAAGGATAATGTCGCCAAGGTCGACCTTTAGGGGCCGGTCGCGACAGGCTGTCGGCCGCGTAATTTCTGCTTGATTCTCGGTTGATGCGGCAAAGGCCTCCAGCCTGGAATGCAACCACGCATCCACTCTATGGGCTCGCGACCAGAATGAACCGCGCCAGTTTGCGGCGGCAATGCGTTACGCGCCGGGATGGAAGATAGGCGCACGAATCCGCCACTGGCGCGCGCCTGGCGTTATACTCGACGTTATCGGAGCGGCGCTTTTTGCCCCTGGGCTTTGAAGCCCCTGTTTCCGCGCTGTCCCACGAGAGGAAGGCGCTGCGCTATTTCCCGGTAAGAAACGGCGTGGCTCAGTCATGCGATAGCGTCTAGGCACCGATTCGGCCTTGGCTACCATCCCAATTGGATTATCTGGGAAAGATCGGCGATGTCGCCATAGATCATCGAGCCTTTGATGAGAAAACACTTGCCATGCAAGACCTCGGACAGTGAGCTCGACGCGGTGCAAACCGGCAAAACTTTATGGCCATTGGCTTCGGTCGGGCCGATGCTGATGACGAGGAAAGCAATCGCAACGAGAGTCGTTCTGCTCATATCCAACCCCTCAAGCCTACTAGCTGCCAGGGCTGCAAAACCGGTTGCCTCCTCAAAGTAGCATCGGGCAATGATGGGATTCATCGTATCGATTGGAGAAGCGGCTCATTCATCTGCCGTAGGCGCAAAGACGGATTAGCCCCCGCCTGTTCAGTGGCCTCCACCATGCAGGCTAACGCTTCTTTGTTTCCCAGCCGAACTACAACGCCTCGAATTGCCCACCACCAAGGCGCTTGAATTGCGAACTTCTTCAAAGCGTTCAGGAGCTTCACGACGTGCATCTATCGCGCTTGCTGAAAAAGGCGGCGCGGAACAGTGCAGCCTAAAGATGGGGGCGCCCGGCCTGTGGCATATCGGGGGACCTAGGGCAGACAGGCCGGGCCTTTTACCCCATGTGGGCAAGGGGCAAGTCTGTACTATGCGCCACCTTTCGACGGCTGACATTAGAACTTTAGGCGTAGCTAATAAACGCCGTCGCGATTAATGAGCGCAAGCGAGGGACCTTTGGTTGCCTCGGCGGCTACACCCCTGATGGGATTGACCGCTCATAGTCAGCACGCTCCCAAACGGAAGCGGCAAACCGCTCACCTGCGAAAGCGGGATGAGTTGCGCCTTGACCGTTGCAAGTCCTCGCGCTTCTCAAGACAGGCTTTTCGCAAACGCTGACGGACTTGGAGTGTGACCTTGCCGCGCCATCAACGCTGTGGTGGCACCGGATCGAGAAGGGTGACATCGTCGGGCCCCGCGGGTGGCAGTTCGCCATTGGGCGTCAGCTTGTTGACCGCCTCGGGCAAGTCCCTGGTTATCCTGGCTATCAGCTCATCGCGGGACAAGCCGGTCTGCATTGAAAGAGAAGCGAGCGTTTCGTCGTCTATTGCCGCCTCGACCTCTTTCGGCTCGATCGGCTGGTTGGGTCCGCTACTAACCCAAGAATCCACCTTGGAACCGGCTCCCGCATTTCTGAAGCGGTCGACAATATCCCCAAGCGCCGTCCCCGATACGCCTTTGGACAGCTGATCCAAGATCCCTCCCTGCAGACTGTTTGGATCGCGATTTCCCGCGCCACGGAGCAGCTCTCCGATCTTGTCGCGATTTTGGTAGGCGAGAATGCCCAATATGGCGACAGCCAGTCTTCCCAGGTTTGCCATTGATTGCCTCCCAGCAATTACAAGGGAAGAGCCGGTGATCACAAAGGTTCCGTCTAACGTGAAAAGTTTGCCGAGAGGCCAGCAAGCGAGGTCATCTTGCAATCAACAGGCTGGATCACGAGCCGCTTGATTTAGACGCATAAAGTCCTGGACGAAGGCCGCTCGGAAGGCCGCAAAAATCTCCGGTGGCACCCCCTTCAACCTGCTTGCCACTGGCGACAAGCCATACTGAAAGAATCCTGCTGGCCGCGATACCTATTGGCTTTTGTTCAGGAGCGTGGCGGGACCGAAAACCGGCAGCCGGGTCCTAGTGAAAAGAATGCCCGTACTCCTCGCTAAATCAAACCGCGCTCGGAACAAAGGTGTCGGACGCTTGTTGGGTTTACAGCACATCTGCCCAACTAGGAACTTCTCCATGAAAAATCGCCATCTACTGGTTGCGCTGACCACAGCCGCCGCCATCACATTTGCAGTGCCTGTCCTTGCCGCCGACGATGCGCAGGGGTTCGTCGACAAGGCTGCCAATGGGGGCATGTTCGAGGTCGAGTCGAGTAAGATCGCCCAAGCCAAAGCCCAGGATCAGGCGGTCAAAGACTTCGCCCAAAAGATGATCGACGATCATGGGGCGGCCAATGCAAAACTCGAAACGATTGCCGGCGAGCAGAAGCTCAAAGTGCCCGCCGAGACGGATGCCAAGCACAAGAGCGACCTCGACGCCCTTCAGAACGGCAAGGATCCGGTCGAAAAGACCTATGTGCAGATGCAGCGTGATGCGCACGCGGATGCCGTGGAGCTGTTCGTGAACTACGCCAAGGATGGCGACAATCCCCAGCTCAAGGCGTTCGCTTCGGAGACCTTGCCCACACTCAAAATGCATAAGGAAATGATCGAGAAGATCGCTTCCACCATGGACGATGAGACCGGCACGACGACGAGTTCGACAACTCCCGCCGTCACCACGACCGACACAAAAAATCCGGCTGCTCCGGTGCCAGGCGCCAATAGCTTCACCGAAGACCAGGCCAAGAGCCGGATCCAGGATGCCGGCTTCTCGGATGTCTCAGCGCTAACCAAGGACGATCAAGGCATCTGGCGCGGTCAGGCCACCAAGGACGGAAAGAAGACAACCGTGGCGCTCGATTATCAAGGCAACGTCGTTGCCGGCAGCAACTGAGAACGGATTGGAGTTCAACCATGAGAACCGTGACCGGACTATTTGACAATTATGACGACGCTTCCGATGCCGTCGGTGAACTCGAAGCAATCGGCGTTCCGCATTCCGACATCAGCATCGTCGCCAATAATTCGACCGGCTGGTACCAAGATGATCGCTCGAATGCCGCCGAAGATGCGGCTGGCGGTGCCGGTGTGGGTGCCCTCATTGGCGGCGCCGGCGGGTTGCTGACGGGGCTAGGGATCATGGCTATCCCAGGCGTGGGCCCTGTTGTCGCCGCAGGGTGGCTCGCCGCTACCGCTGCAGGCGCATTGGGAGGCGCAGTTGTCGGCGGGGCTGCCGGTGGCATCGTCGGAGCCCTTACCGACTCCGGGGTCCCGGAAAGGGATGCTCATGTCTACGCCGAAGGTGTGCGCCGCGGCGGGACGTTGGTCACGGCCAAGGTTAGCGACGCGTTGGCCGGCGAAGCCGAGCGCATCCTCGGTCAATCAAGATCGGTGAACTTGGAAGATCGCCGCAGTGCCTACGAAGCCGACGGTTGGACGAGCTTTGACGCTGGCGCCGAAAACTACACCGCCGACGAGATCGAACGCGATCGGGCGCGCTACGCAAATCGCGTTTGACGATATCGCCCCCAGGCGAAGGGCTTGGGGGCTTCACGCTCTGGCGCGTAGACAGCGCCTCCATGCCCGGAGCAACGCAGCTCGGTCCATCCGCTCAATAAAGTTCTCTGCGGCCTCGACGCGCGAGCCAGCTGTGATGCGGGGAGTGAAAAGTGATTTTGCGGCGCGCAACGCGCGGGTTACGCTATGTCACTTGCCAAAAGGAGGATGATGATGAAAGCCTTCCTCGGAACGATCTTAGCGCTGGGCCTGTCCGTCTCTGCAGCGTCAGCCAATTGCCCGGCACACGCGAAGGATCAAGCCTCAGTCGACGCGCAGCAGACGGCGAGTGTTGACAAGTCCGACACGTCAACATCGACGGAAATCAAGAAAGAAACCCCGGCGAAGTCGGAGTAGTGCTTCTTCTTCGAAGGTAGATTGAGAGAGTGTCCGCGCTGCGGGCCCCCGAAAGCCGGCTACCATGAAGAGCCATGCGGCGCGAGGACGGCGTGAGCGTCGCCGCTATCGCTGAGAAGCTTCGCTGATCGGCGACATGAAAGCGTAGCGGTGTCGCCAGTTCGGGCGTCTTCAAGGACGGTCTACAAATAGGGCTTCCGTCGGCTGCCGACGCTGAACCAAAAGTCTAAATGCCGGCTCGGGTCCGTTCACGAGACGCCCTCTCCAACAACAGCGACAGCTGATGCAGGTGGATCGATTGGGCGTCTTCAAGCAACGGCAGAAAGCTGGACGCCTTGCCTCGCGGCCACCGACGGCGCTTTAGCGCAGCGATGCGCGCGCGCTGGCGCTTGATGTGCTGCTCGGCCTGCAGAACATGGCGTTCCGCCATTTGGATGTCGTCGGCCAATGCCATGGTTGTAAACGGCGGTGTCGGGCAGGCGGTTCCGCTGACCCGGCCGGCCATCGAGCATGGTGCAAAGAGAGCCTTGTGCATCCTCCTTGCGGCCGGCGATGACCTGCTGGGGCGATGCCGTGTCGCCGCTTCTGGCGCAACGCCTCGGATTGAATTAGCATCCGATAATCAAAGTTTCGGCCGCGATCCAGCAGGATGCGGATTGCGGAACCAAGGGGGAAGCCGTGCGGCGGTCGCCTGCCGGGCGCCGATTCAAAGGCTGCCTGACCACATCGTCCGGCGGCAGGCGCGGCGGGGCCGGGAGGAGCCAATGCAAAAACTGCAGTCGCAAGGCGTCCATCACATCACGCTGGTCGGCGCCGATCGCCAGACCTCCATCGATTTCTGGGAAGGCGTGCTCGGCATGCCATTCATCTTCGAGCAGCCCAATCTCGACAAGGCGAGCGAAAGCCACCTCTATTTCGACCCGGGCGATGGCCGGCTGATCACCGTCTTCACCGACGAGAGCCGTAGCGCGGTCAAGCGGCGCACGCCGACCGATACCGGCTGTGTCCACCACATCGCGTTCTCGGTGTCGCGCGTGACGTTCCTGCAGGCAGTCGGCCGGCTCGACGAGCGCGCCATCAAGCACAGCGGCGTCAAGGATCGCGGCTTCATGGATTCGATCTATTTCGAGGATCCGCTTGGGCTGCTGATCGAGCTTGCCTCCTACCGGTTCGAGCCGCCCGCGGGCTTCAGCCATGCCGACGTGCTGATGGCGGCGCACAAGATCCGCGTTGCGCGCGGCGACTACAATATTGCCGAGGCGCACCTTGCCGACGCCATCCAGGCGCTGGTCGAGCGATCGCGCGAAACATTGTCCGAGAACCGGGCGGCGAAAAATCCATACTGAACAGGTCAGAGGGAGGACCAGATGGCAAAGGCTGCAAC
>NZ_RZSN01000005.1:0-52508 GCF_003997315.1 Mesorhizobium sp. M1A.F.Ca.IN.020.04.1.1 | reverse complement strand
ACGAAGGGAACGAAGAAGGCCGCCGCCAAGCCGGCAGCGAAGATGGCAAAGCCGGCGGCAAAGGTGACTGCCGCCAAGATGTCGGCCAACGCAGTCAAGCCGGGCGCAAAAGCCGCGCCTAAAGCGACGGCAAAAGCCGCGTCTAAAGCAACGGCAAAGGCAGCGTTTAAAGCCAAGGCGAAGCCGGCGAAGAAGCCCGCGGTCAAGCTCAGCATGCTAAGGCCCAGCGTCAACAACATGACGGTCCGGGTGTTCACGCGAGCGGCCGGGCTCGACCATGCCGAGACCGACGCCTGGGGCCTGACGCGCACGCCGGAATTCCTGGCGCGGAACCCGGCGCATCTGACTCCGATGATCGAGGACAAAGGACTTCCCAGAGGCGTGCTTTGGGAAAGCTGCGCCATCATGCAGTACCTCGCCAACAAGCATGGGTTGGACAAGTTCTATCCGAAGGCGCCAGCCAAGCGGGCGATGGTCGACAGCGCCATGTTTTACCTGGTCGGAACGCTCTATCCCTATGTGGCCAGGGCCACTTATCCGGCACTTGGCTTTCCGCAATATGCCGGCGAGGTCGGCCACAGCGATGCCCATCCCGACAAGAAATCGGAGGCGCAAAAGGCTGCCATCGCCGCAATCGCCGAGCCGCTGGAGGTCTTTCATAGCTTCTTCAGGGACGGCAAGCCTTTCATCGGCGGCAACAACCCCTCGATCGCCGACATCCGTCTGGCGGCGACACTGGAGTTTCTGGCGGTCATCGACTATGCGCTGCCCAGCTGGGCGAAGGACTATATGGCGGCGATCGAGAAGAAGCTCGGCAAGGCCTATGCTGAGCCGGCCGGCGACGTGCGCGGCTACATCGCCCATGTGAAGGCCCAGGCCACGGCTTAAGAAATGCGCGAGGTTTAGGGTTTCGTTAACCAAACCCTTGTCTAGTGTCTCGGTCCTCGCTGCGACCACGGATGTACTGGCGCGATTGCCGAGGAGAAGGAAAGGTCGGCTCAGCGCCGGCCTTTTTGCTTTGCGCCGGCGCGCCAGCGTCACGGCAGCATGATTTTGTCGGTTTGCCGGCGCGGTTGAAATTCTATTGTCATCCGCGTCGTTGGTCGTACCATGCGAACGGGCGAAAGCGGCGAGGACAGAGCCATGAGAAGCACGGCTAGACTTTCAGCGATCGCAGGCGCGCTGCTGGCGATGCCTTTTCCGGCAGATGCCGCATCGCTTAACACGATGAACGAGGTCGGCGCCGCGCTGCAGGCGTGCTGGACGCCGCCGGCCGAAGCCGGAACAGCCTCGGTCACCTTGAGCTTCAGCTTCAAGCGCGACGGCACGCTGATCGGCCCGCCGAAGCCAACGGCCATCAAGGTCAACGGGGATGACAAGGCGCGTCAGGCCTATGTCGACGCGGCGACCGCCGCCCTGCGAAATTGCCTGCCGCTCAGCTTTTCGCCGGACCTCGCAAAAGGAATTCCCGGGAAGATCTTTACGCTTCAATTCAATTCGCCGAAGGACAACGCCAAAGCAATTCAGCAGTAGAACTGCCAAGTTGCTCAGTTTCGCCTTCGCCGATTTCCAACAGAAAACGGCTATGCTTTCTAGGTGGCGCTTTGTTGCTGGACAGCGCTACGCCGGATTGCGCCTGCGGCGGGCATTAGCGTGTCTTTCCAGTTGCGGCATTTCGAAGACGTAGTCGCTCCAGGCCGATTCCGGAATTTGGCCGGCCAGATAGCATTCCAACAATAGATTTTGCTCGGGTGTCAGACGCCTCGGGGCCCGCTCGTGATCCAGTCCAAGCGAATGGATCAGGTTTCTGGTCAGGCCTGAGACGGTGAAATGAACAGACATCTTCGCTCCCCTTCGTGCTGCGCCGATAACGCCAGACGCCACACAAAGGTTTCACGCGCAGTGAGGAAACACGCGATCTTATCGTAGCTGCTACGCTACTCGCAGACGACGCGATAGCGCTTGCCGGGTTCGCTGACATTCCGGCAGGCGAGCGCCTTCTGTGGCTGGGAGGACGCATCAGCCAAATCCGGCTGAAAGGAAGGGGCCGTCGAAACACGTCTTCGACTGGGGGAACTCACCGGGGCGATCGGCGGCTGAGGAAACACGTCCGTCGCGATCTGCCTCGAGGCTGTTGTTCCTGGCGGGGCCTTGTCCCAAATGCGCCTGACGTCCATCCGGCTTGGAATGATGACGGTTCCGTCGTCGCTGCGCGTGCAGCCGCTTGCCGCGAGCAGCGCCGGACAGAGAACAAAAGTCAGCATTCGACCAAGCATCAGCTATACCCCCACCGATTTTATAGCCCGGCAGCGGTGGGTTCGCCAACGGACGGATTACCGCAGCGAGGTCGGACCGGCGTCCGCCTAAAACCCGTTAACGGCAACGGGCGTGTTCGGTTGCGAATCGTTAAGGTTAGCCGATCGTTAATGCTTGTCGGGCACATTCCGCCGACGAACCGGGAGGGTTCGGCCTGGGGGTAGGGATGGCGGATAGGGACGGTACTTTCGAGATGGGCGCCGCCCGTTCTTTCGAAGGCGCGGTCGAGCGCGGCGAGGCGGCGGTCCCCCGCGCCCCCGATCAGCATGCGGCCGCGACCTCGGAAGCGCTTGCCAATCTTCGCCTGATGGTCGATTCGATGCCGATCGGCGTCATTGTCCTCGATGCCGAGCTCAGGGCGGAGATCATCAACCGCGCCTTCTACGACTTCTGGAAGATCGATCCGCTTCGCGCCACTGCCGGCTGCGGCTTCCGCGAGCTGATGGAGGCCAGCCGCGACGCCGACCCCTATGGTGCCGACGAGGTGGGCTGGCAACGCCACATCGCCGAGCGCGAGGCCGAAATCCGGGCAGGCGTTGCCGGTTCCAGGCAGTTGCCGCGCAATGACGGCCGCGTGCTGATCGCCTCGCTGGCACCGCTTGCCGGCGGCAAGCGTCTGATCTCCTATGTCGACATCACCGACATGAAGCATCGCGAGACCGAGGCAGAGGATGCGCGCAAGAATCTCGCCACGGTGCTGGAGTCGCTGCCGGCCGGCGTCATCATCTATGACCGCCACGATGAATTCGTCTTCGCCAACCGCAAGCTGCATGACAGTTTGCCGGCGCTGAAGCCGGCCTGGCAGCCGGGCCGCACCTTACGCGAGGCGCTCGCTCTCGGTCATTCCGCCGGCTATTTCCGGTCGAGCGGCGACGTCGAGATCGACAATGTCTACGGTGTCGACAAAGAACGCTGGCTCGACGCCATGCTGAAGCGTTACCACCTGCCCAATTCGTCCTATGAACGGCTCAATCCCGACGGTCGTTGGTTCCAGGTCTACGACATGAGAGCGGACGACGGCACGTTCATAGGGGTGCGCGTCGACATTTCCGACATCAAGGCCCGCGAGAAGGCGCTGCGGGGCTCGATGCGGCAGATCGACCTTTACCGGCATGTCATGGACGAATTGCCGGTGGCGGCGTTCATCAAGGCCGAGGATCTTACAATCGAGTTCGTCAACAAGGCCTGGTGCGCGCTGACCGGCATTGCCAAGGAAGACGTCATCGGCAAGACGGACCGGCAGCTTTTCGGCGCCGAGGACGCCGAAAGCTACAGCCATGACGATGCCGAGGTCATCGCGACCGGCAAGGGGCGCGAAGTCGAGGAGCCTGTCAGCCATCGCGACGGCACGGTGCGGCAGCTGATGACGCGCAAGAGCCGCCTCATCGCGACCGACGGATCGGTGCATCTGGTCGGTTCCAGCACCGACATCACCGAGGTCAAGGCGCGCGAGCGGGCGCTCAAGGAAAGCATGAGCGAGAACGAGGTGTTCCGCAACCTGATCGACAACGTGCCGGTGTCGATCTACGCGAAGCGTTCGGATCTAAGGCAATTCTACGTCAACAAGGGCTGGTGCGATCTCACCGGCTTCAGCAAGGAAGAGGCGATCGGCAAGACCGACGTCGAGATCTTCGGCGCGGACGGCGAAGCTTTCGTCGCCGGCGACCTGGCGGTGCTGCGCACCGGCGAGACGCAGGAGATCGAAGAACAGGTGACGCTGCCGGACGGCAGCGTGCGTCACCAGTTCGCGCGCAAGGGCGCGATGATCGCGTCCGACGGTTCGCTCTATCTGATCGGGTCGACCACGGACATTACGGAACTGAAACAGCGCGAGGCCGAGCTCAGCGAGGCGCGCCGGCGTGCCGTGCTTGCCGACCGCGCCAAGTCGGAGTTCCTCGCCAATATGAGCCACGAGATCCGTACGCCGATGAACGGCGTGCTCGGCATGGCCGAGTTGCTCGCAAAGTCGGACCTCGACCCAAAGCAGAGGACGTTCACCGACATCATCGTCAAATCGGGCAACGCGTTGCTCACCATCATCAACGACATCCTCGACTTCTCCAAGATCGACGCCGGCCAGCTCGTGCTCGACCCGGCGCCCTTCAACCTTGCCGAGGCGATCGAGGATGTGGCGACGCTGGTGTCGACCCGCGCCAAGGAAAAGGACCTCGAGCTCATCGTTCGCGTCCAGCCCGGGCTCGACGGGCAGTTCGTCGGCGACGTCGGCCGGATCCGACAGATCGTCACCAACCTGCTCGGCAATGCGGTGAAGTTCACCGACAAGGGCCATGTGCTGGTCGACGTGACCGGCGAGCGCGTTCCGTCGGGGACGAAGCTCGCCATCTCGGTCACCGATACCGGCATCGGCATTCCCGAAGACAAGCTGAAGCTGGTGTTCGAGAAATTCAGCCAGGTCGACACCTCCTCGACAAGACGGCACGAGGGCACCGGGCTCGGCCTTGCCATCACCTCGCGGCTGGTCGAGCTGATGGGCGGCGAGATCGGCGTCGACAGCGCCGAGGGCAAGGGCTCGACCTTCCGGTTCACCGTCACGCTGCCGCGGGCCGAGCGAGGCGGGCAGCGGATCATGCCGGTCGACGTGACCGGCGCGCGCGTGCTGATCGTCGACGACAATGCCGTCAACCGCGCGATCCTCAGCGAGCAGATGGCTTCGTGGACCTTCGATTCCTGCGCGGCCGAAAGCGGCGCCGAGGGACTGAAGGTGCTGATTGCGGCTGCCGCCTACGGCGTGCCTGTCGACTGCGTCGTGCTCGACTACCAGATGCCGGGCATGACCGGCGCCGAAATGGCGCGCATCGTGCGCAACACCGCCGGCCTCGCGCACACGCCGATCATCATGCTGACCTCGGTCGACCAGTCGCTCGCCAGCGCCGCCTACCGCGATCTCGGCATCGATGCGCAGCTGATCAAGCCGGCGCGTTCCTCGATCTTGCTGGAGACGCTGGTCGCCACCATCCAGCGTCATCGCCACAGCACGGCGGCCATCCATCCGGCCTTGACCGGCGACGTCGAGACCGGGGCCGGCGCGCCGCAGGCGTCCACGGCGCAGGCGACCGCGGCGGATCGCGTCCTGCTGCAGCCGCCGCCGGCGCGTGCCCGTGTACGCCTGGCCGGCGCGGAGGCCGGGCTCGACATTCTCGTCGCCGAGGACAACGAGGTGAACCAGATGGTGTTCACGCAAATCCTGGGCGAGACCGGATACCAGTTCGAAATCGTCGGCAACGGCCGCAAGGCGCTGGACGCCTTCGGCAGGCTTAACCCGCGCATGATCCTGATGGATGTGTCGATGCCCGAGATGAGCGGCCAGGAGGCGACCGCGGCCATCCGCCGGCTCGAAGCCGAGATGGGCACGCATGTGCCGATCGTCGGCGTCACCGCGCATGCACTGAAGGGCGACCGCGAGCGCTGCCTGGAAGCCGGCATGGACGATTACCTGCCGAAGCCGATCAGCCCGAAGGCGCTGCTCGAGAAGCTTGAAAGATGGCTCGGGTCGGACGCGGAAGTCCGCCGCAGCGCCGGATAACAGCCTTTCTGCGCGGCCGTTCACGGCGTCATCGACGAGGTCCGTCGGCGGGCGTCCAACGCAGACATATGGTGTGATCGCACCATACAAAACGAAGGCCAGGTCAGGACAATGGCTGCTGTCGATTCCGCCCTTCGGTTACGGGCGGGAGCAGCGACCGCCGGCAAGGAACAGCGTCGACTCTACCCCAACGGACCTGTTTTCGGCGATGGCCAGGCCATGATCCGCTCTGGCGCACAGGCAACGCGCTCTCGTCCGGATTTTATTTCCCGGCGGCCGGAGATCCGGCCGCCGGGATAATTTTTGATTCAAAAGTCGGACAAGCTACTGATTCCCGCGGCAAACTTCGGCTGGGTCCGCAAATGGCGGCCGCAGGCCCCCCCAAGGCATCCCCGTTCAGGCGTTACCGGGCTGACACGAAACTGTCATGCGACTGTAATAATCGACGTCTATTGCGCTCGTCAGGCGCCGACAGAAAAGGGTTGCCGAAAGACCATATTCCGAACAGGAGCAGGCCACATGAGACATTTCATCCGCTCGGCGGCCGTTGCGATTGCAATGGCTGCGGCATCCACGCTTTCCCTCTCCGCCGCTATGGCGGCCGACATCTCCGGTGCCGGCGCTACCTTCCCCTATCCGATCTACGCCAAGTGGGCCGACGTCTACAAAAAGGAGACCGGCATCGGTCTCAACTATCAGTCGATCGGCTCCGGTGGCGGCATCAAGCAGATCAAGGCCAAGACCGTGACCTTCGGCGCCTCGGACGCGCCGCTCAAGGGCGAGGATCTCAAGTCGACCGGGCTCGCGCAGTTCCCGATGGTGATGGGCGGCATCGTTCCGGTCGTCAACCTCGAAGGTGTCAAGCCGGGCGAACTGGTGCTCGACGGCCCGACGCTGGCCGACATCTTCGTCGGCAAGATCACCAACTGGAATGACGAGGCGATCAAGAAGCTCAACCCCGACGTCAAGCTGCCCGACCAGGCGATCGCGGTCGTGCACCGTTCCGACGGCTCGGGCACCACGTTCAACTTCAGCTACTATCTGGCCGAAGTCAGCGCCGACTGGAAGTCGAAGGTCGGCGTCAATACCGCGCTCGAGTGGCCGGTGGGCATCGGCGCCAAGGGCAACGAGGGCGTCGCCAACAACGTCGCGCAGACTGGTGGCGCGATCGGTTATGTCGAGTATGCCTATGCTAAGCAGAACAAGCTCACCTATACCGACCTGATCAATAAGGATGGCAAGAAGGTAGAGCCGACCGCCGCCGCGTTCTCGGCCGCTGCAGCCAATGCCGACTGGAGCTCCAAGCCTGGCTACGGCGTCATCCTGGCCAACCAGGCTGGTGCTGAAAGCTGGCCGATGACCTCCGCGACCTGGATCCTCGTCTACCAGAAGCCCGACGATGCGGCGGCCACCACCGAAGCGCTCAAGTTCTTCGCCTGGTCCTACGCCAAGGGCGACGACATGGCCGCCGAGCTGGACTATGTTCCGATGCCCGACGCGGTCGTGAAGAGCGTCGAGGAAATGTGGAGCAAGGACATCGTCGACAGCAACGGCAAGCCGCTCTACTCCGGCATGTAATTCCTCCGGAATAAGGAGGGCGCCTCGGGCGCCCTCCTGTCTCTTTCGAAATGCGAGGGCAAATGACAGCCGTTTCCGAAGCCGTGACATCGTCCGCCATACGGACCAGGGAAGCGACGGTGCGCCGCTTCGCCCTGACCGACACGATCTTCCGAACGGTCACGCGCCTCTCCGCCATACTCGTGCTGCTTCTTCTCGGCGGCGTCGCGGTCTCGCTGATCGCCGGCTCGTGGGAGGCGCTGTCGAAGTTCGGCTTCTCCTTCCTCACCACTGAATCCTGGAATCCGGTCACCGAGAATTTCGGCGCGCTCGCGCCCATCTACGGCACCGTCGTCACCTCGGCCATCGCCATCCTCATTGCCGTGCCGATCGGCATCGGCATCGCCGTCTTCCTGACCGAGCTCTGCCCGCGCCCGCTCAGGCGCCCGATCGGCATCGCGGTCGAGCTGCTCGCCGGCATTCCCTCGATCATTTACGGCATCTGGGGCCTGTTCGTCTTCGCGCCATTCCTGCAGACGACGGTACAGCCATTCATCATCAATCTTTTCCACGGCATACCGGGTCTCGCCAGCCTGTTTGCCGGTCCGCCCTACGGCATCGGCCTCCTGACGTCGTCGCTGATCCTCGCCATCATGGTGCTGCCCTTCATCACCTCGATCACCAAGGACGTGTTCGACACGGTGCCAGCGGTGCTGAAGGAATCGGCCTACGGCATCGGCTGCACGACCTGGGAAGTGACCCGGCGTGTGGTCATTCCCTACACGCGGGTCGGCATCATGGGCGGCGTCATGCTCGGTCTTGGCCGCGCGCTCGGCGAGACGATGGCCGTCACCTTCGTCATAGGCAATGCGCACCGCATCAGCGCCTCGCTGTTTGCGCCCGGCACGACGATCTCGGCGACCATCGCCAACGAATTCACCGAAGCCGACGGCGAGCTTTACACGTCCTCGCTGGTGGCGCTCGGACTGATCCTGTTCATCATCACTTTCATCATCCTCGCGCTCGCACGCTACATGCTGTTGCGCATCGATAGCCGCACGGGAGCCTGACCGATGTCGACAGCCGCATCGCTCCACCGAAGCCGCAAGCGCAAGAACGCCGTGATGATGGCGCTTTGCACCATAGCGGCGGGCATCGGCCTCGTCTGGCTGGCGCTGATCCTCGGCGCCCTTCTCTATAAGGGGCTCTCGGGTGTCTCGCTTTCGGTGTTCACGCAAATGACGCCGCCGCCCGGCGACGCCGGCGGCCTGCTCAACGCCATCTACGGCAGCATCGTGATGACCGTGATCGGCATCGTCGTCGGCACGCCGATCGGCGTGCTCGCCGGAACCTATATGGCCGAGTACGGGCGCTTCTCGCGCCTCACGACAGTGGTGCGCTTCATCAACGACATCCTGTTGTCGGCGCCGTCGATCATTGTCGGCCTGTTCGTCTACGAGCTGATGGTGCGGCCGATGGGTCATTTCTCGGCGATCGCCGGCGCGGTGGCGCTGTCGATCTTGGTAATCCCCGTGGTCGTGCGCACCACCGAGGACATGCTGAACCTTGTGCCCAACGCGCTGCGCGAGGCCGGCACCGCCATCGGCGCGCCGCGCTGGGTGGTGATCCGCTCGGTCGCCTATCGCGCCGCACTGTCCGGCATCGTCACCGGTATATTGCTGGCGATCGCCCGGATTTCGGGCGAGACGGCACCGCTGCTCTTCACCGCGCTCAACAACCAGTTCTGGTCGAGCAATCTCAACGCGCCGATGGCCAGCCTGCCGGTGACCATCTTCCAGTTTGCGCTGAGCCCTTATGAGGAATGGCAGCAACTGGCCTGGACGGGCGCACTGATAATCACCCTGACGGTTCTCGGGCTGAGCATCTTCGCCCGCAGCCTTACCGGACGCAGAGAGGACAGATGAAACCGATGTTGTCCACCGACCTGAACGTAGCCGAGACGACCGCCGAGAAGGCCAAGATCGAAGTCAAGAACCTCAACTTCTACTATGGCCAGTCGAAGGCGCTGAAGGACATCAACCTGTCGCTGCCCGAGCGCAGCGTCACCGCCTTCATCGGACCTTCGGGCTGCGGAAAGTCGACGCTGCTGCGCGTGCTCAACCGCATCTACGAGCTCTACCCGAAGCAGAGCGCCGAAGGCCAGGTGCTGCTCGACGGCAAGAACATCCTCGACCGCTCGCAGGACCTCAACCTGCTCAGGACCAAGATCGGCATGGTGTTCCAGAAGCCGACGCCGTTCCCGATGTCGATCTACGAGAACATCGCCTTCGGCGTCAGGCTGTATGAGAAGATCAGCAAGGCCGAGATGGACAATCGCGTCGAACAGGCGCTGAAGCGCGCCGCGCTGTGGAACGAGGTCAAGGACAAGCTCAACGCCAGTGGCCAGAGCCTTTCGGGCGGCCAGCAGCAGCGGCTCTGCATCGCCCGCACCGTGGCGGTGAAGCCGGAGGTCATCCTGCTCGACGAGCCGGCATCGGCGCTCGATCCGCTCTCGACCGCCAAGATCGAGGAGCTGATCGACGAGCTGCAGGCCGACTACACGATCGTGATCGTCACCCACAACATGCAGCAGGCAGCGCGCGTCTCGCGGCAGACGGCGTTCATGTATCTCGGCGAGCTGATCGAATTCGACCGGACCGAGAAGATCTTCACCTCGCCCCGCGAGAAGCGCACGCAGGACTACATCACCGGCCGCTTCGGCTGAGTTCATACGAGGACATAACCATGGCCCATACGGTCGCTTCCTTCGACGAGGATCTGAGGCAGATCAGCCAGCTTATCCGCGACATGGGCGATCTTGCCGGCTCGATGGTCGGCGCGTCGACCAAGGCTCTGCTGAATTCCGACAACGCGCTGGCGCAGCGCGTGGTCTCCGACGATGCCATCATGGACGCGCGCCAACGCGAGCTCGACGATCGCGCCGTCACGCTGATTGCCAAACGCCAGCCGATGGCCGACGACCTGCGCAGCGTCGTTGGCGCCATCCGCATGGCCGGCGATCTCGAGCGCATTGGCGACCTTGCCAAGAACATCGCTAAGCGCGTCGGCTCGGTCGGCGTCAGCGCCGCGCCGCGCGACCTTTCGCACTCCATCGATTCGATGGCGCAGCTGGTGCTGATCCAGGTGCAGGGCGTGATCGAGGAATACGCGGCCGGCGACGCCACGGCGCTCGCCAAGCTCCGCAACGACGACGAGCGCATCGACGTCAAATACACCGCCGTCTTCCGCGAGCTCCTGACCTACATGATGGAGGATCCGCGCAACATCACGGCTTGCACGCATCTGTTGTTCTGCGCCAAGAATCTGGAGCGCATCGGCGACCACGTCACCAACATCGCCGAGAACGCCTACTATGTGCTGACCGGCACGCAATTGCCCGCGAATCGTCCTAAGCAGGACGAGACGACGATGTCGGCGCCGGCGGCCTGACAGCGAAGGTGCCTGCTATATGATCGCGCCACGCATCATGGTGGTGGAGGACGAGGAACCGCTGGGGGTGCTGCTCCGCTACAACCTCGAATCCGAGGGCTATCAGGTCGAGGTGGTGACCCGCGGCGACGAGGCCGAGATCCGCCTGCAGGAGAATGTGCCCGACCTTCTGGTGCTCGACTGGATGGTGCCGGCGGTGTCCGGCATCGAGCTTTGCCGGCGCCTCAGGATGCGGCCCGAGACCGAACGCCTGCCGATCATCATGCTGACCGCGCGCGGCGAGGAAAGCGACCGGGTGCGCGGCCTCGCGACCGGCGCCGACGACTATCTGGTCAAGCCGTTCTCGACGCCGGAATTCATGGCCAGGGTCAAGGCGCTGCTGCGCCGCGCCAAGCCCGAGGTGCTGTCCAGCGTGCTCAAGGTCGGCGACATCGTCCTCGACCGCGAATCGCATCGCGTCTACCGCAAGAAGAGCGAGATCCGGCTCGGCCCGACCGAGTTCAGGCTGCTTGAATTCATGATGCGGCATCCCGGCCGGGTGTTCTCGCGCAGCCAGCTGCTCGACAATGTCTGGGGCGAGACGATCTATATCGACGAGCGCACCGTGGACGTGCATGTCGGACGCCTGCGCAAGGCGGTCAACAACGGCCGGATGCCGGACGTCATACGTACCATCCGTGGGGCGGGCTACGCGATCAGGGAAGATTAGATCCAGGGCATCGAAGGTCTGACGGGTTCTATCTGCGCTGGCGGGTTATCGAGACGCTGGTGCTTCGCCGTCCACGGGCGGAGCACGAAGCGTCGCGACGCGGCGCAGACCCGACGATCCACGCGACTTCGACGCGCCGCGGCGGTGCAGAAATTCTGCTCCGCTCATCCGACGATTGAGGTAATGGCATGGATTCCAGGGTCTCCGCGACGGAGCTTCGCTCCTGCTCCGCCCTGGAATGACGAAGCTGCGGGGCCTTCGCTAATCTCCGGCGTCTGCAGGACGCACAGAAGACAACGATCGCTATCGAAGCTGCTCAGGCCACGTTCTTGCCCGCTCTTGCCTGCACGCCCGGGGCGAAAATCTCCTGGTCGACGAAGGTCAGCGCGCGCACGGCGCAGCCTTCGCGGATCAGCGGCAATTCGTTCGGCTCGGTATCGAAGGAGATCGAGTTTGAATGCTGGCCTCCGGCGGTCTGGCCGATCGCCTCGCGCAGCGCCGGCTCGATCAGGTCAAAGGCGGCGGCGCTGACGCCGACCATGGCGACCGGCGCCGGGTCGATCAGCGCGAACAGGCTGCCAAGGCCGAAGCCCAGCGCCTCGCCGGCCCGGCGATAGGCCTCGCGCTCCGGGCCATCCGTCTCGCGCGCCTTGGCGGCGAGCGCCCGCATGTCGGCGTCGCCGACATCGACCGGCTCGGCGTCCTCGCTCATCTTCATGGCGCTGCGCCAGATGGCGTAGTTGCCGGCATAGGCCTCGACGCAGCCGCGGCGTCCGCAACGGCAAAGCGCGCCGCCCGGGCGATGGATCATGTGGCCGAACTCGCCGCCGGAAGAATGCGTGCCGGTGAACAGCTCGCCCTTCAGCACCAGGCCCATGCCGATGCCGTGCGAGAGCAGGATGGCGATGAAATTGTCGCGATAGCGGTCGGGATCGCGCCACTGCAGCGCCACCGCCATCATGTTGCAGTCGTTTTCCATGGTGGCCGGAATGCCGAATTCCTTTTCCAGGATGTCGGCGAAGGGAATGTCGGTCAGCGGCGTGATCGGCGACCATAGCATGGCGCGGGCATGGGAATCGGTGATGCCCTGGATGCCCATGGCGATGCGGGCGACGCTGCCGACGTCGAGGTCCGGGTCGTCCAACCGGCGCCGCACGATCGCCAAGCATTCGCCGATCAGCTCGTTGCGCGGCATGGTGAGGGTATCGAGGCGGCGCTGCTCCTCGGCGATGACCTGGCCCGCATAATCGATAACGGCGACCGAGAGGAAATTGAGCGACAGCACCACCGTCACCACCGCCGCCGCCTCAGGCTTGAGCGCGAGGCCCACCTGTGGCCGGCCGCGCTTCAGAGACGCGGTCTCGCTCGGCTTGCTCTCGGCCAAGACGCCTTCCTGGATCAGGTCGGAAGAGATCGCCGAAATGGTCGAATGGCTGAGCCCGGTGGTCGCGGCGATTTCCGTGCGCGACGGCTGGCCGGCCCGGCGCACGGCCGAGAGCACCATGGCGCGGTTGCGCCGGCGCAGATCGTCGTGGCGGATTCCGACCGACATTTTTGTCTCCTCCCAGTCAGCGCGGCCTCTCGATCATGCACAGGACTCGGCGACGCGCCAGATCGGTTCAGTCCCGCACGCCGGCACCCGAACCGTCCTGGTCTTACAAGTTTCGGTGGACCGGGCTGCGCCTCCTCCCGAACTGTTCCGCGATAGTGGCAGAAGCGGTCGGCACTGTCATTATTTATTGCGGGTCTCGAAAAAAGTACGTGACCACCTCAAAAACCGTCAGAATTGCAGTTGACAGCGCTTTAGCGTTGGATCAGTATTTTTTCGAGGCTCGAAAAAAAGCCTCATCGCCTTCGGGCCAGTCTGGGTCGCGCCGCGAGGGGCGCAGGGAGGATATCATGAAGAGATTCGCAGCCGCCATTCTGGCGGGCGTCGCCATGTCGTTGACGTTGGCGTCGGTCGCACAGGCGAAGGACAAGGTGATCGGCGTTTCGTGGTCCAATTTCCAGGAAGAGCGCTGGAAGACCGACGAAGCGGCGATGAAGAAGGCGATCGAGGCCGCCGGCGACAAGTACATATCCGCCGACGCACAGTCCAATCCAGGCAAGCAGCTGACCGACGTCGAAAGCCTGATCTCGCAGGGCGCGAATGCGTTGATCATCCTGGCGCAGGACGCCTCCGCCATCGGGCCGGCGGTGCAGAAGGCACTCGACGAAGGCATTCCGGTCGTCGGCTACGACCGCCTGATCGAGAACAAGGACGTGTTTTATCTGACCTTCGACAACAAGGAAGTCGGCCGCATGCAGGCCCGCGAGGTGTTCAAGGCCAAGCCCGAGGGCAATTACGTCTTCATCAAGGGCTCGGGCGCCGACCCGAACGCCGATTTCCTGTTCTCCGGCTCGATGGAAGTGCTGAAGGAAGCCATCGACAGCGGCAAGATCAAGAATGTCGGCGAGGCCTATACCGATGGCTGGCTTCCCACCAATGCGCAGAAGAACATGGAGCAGTTCCTGACCGCCAACGACAACAAGGTCGACGCGGTGGTGGCGGCCAATGACGGCACCGCCGGCGGCGTCGTCGCGGCTCTGACGGCGCAAGGGCTGGCCGGCACCGTTCCGGTCTCGGGCCAGGACGGCGACCATGCCGCGCTCAACCGCATCGCGCTCGGCACCCAGACGGTGTCGGTGTGGAAGGACGCGCGCGAGCTCGGCAAGCACGCCGCCGAGATCGCCTCGCAGCTCGCCGACGGCAAGAAGATGACCGACATCGCGGGCGCCAAGGACTTCACGACGCCTGGCGGCAACACCGTCAAGTCGCTGTTCCTGACCCCGGTCGCGATCACCAAGGATAATCTCAACCTCGTCATCGACGCGGGTTGGATCAAGAAGGATGAAGTCTGCGCGGGCGTTGCCGCCGGCAGCGTCGCGGTCTGCAACTAAGCTGGCCGTCAAGTTCAAACGCAGCGCCGCGGCCCGACAGCCGCGGCGTTTCTCCAAAGGCTTTCGGGCGTACTGAAGCCGGAGACCATTGGGGCAGTTCACTGTCCGGCAGGATCGCCGAACTGCTACAGCCGTTTGTTTCCGCGCAATTCCAGGCGGCCACGCACTTTTCCTGGAATTGCTCTAGCATCGTGGTCCGGCATCCGCGCCAGACGGCAAGCCGGTGGGAGGAGATCATGACCGATACGACCTCTGATACGCCGGCCAACCCGCCGGCGGATCGCGCGCGGGCTTCCGAACTGAGCACCGTCGGGCGCTTCCTCAAGGCGACCGAGCTCGACACCCGCATGCTCGGCATGGTCGGCGCGCTGCTGATCATCTGGATCGGCCTGCATGTCATCTCGAGCCTGCGGCTCGGCGTCAATCCGCTCGATTTCGACAGCCGAACGTTCCTGACGCCGCGCAACCTGTGGAACCTGTCGGTGCAGACCTCGGCCGTGGCCATCATGGCTTCCGGCATGGTGCTGGTCATCGTCATGCGCAACATCGACCTCTCCGTCGGATCCGCCGAGGGTTTGATCGGCATGGTGATGGGCTTTGCCCAAGTGCATTTCCTGGTACGAATGGTTGAGCTCGAGCTTGGCAATCCCTGGATCTGGGTGCTGGCACTGTTGATCGGCCTGGCGCTCGGCCTGCTGATCGGCGCCTTCCAGGGCTTCGTCATCGCCTATCTCGAAGTGCCAGCCTTCATCGTGACGCTTGGCGGGCTGCTGGTCTGGCGCGGTGCTGCCTGGTGGGTCACCAGCGGCCAGACGGTGGCGCCGCTCGATGCCACCTTCCAGCTGATGGGCGGCGGACCAGCCGGCTCGATCGGCGCCAAATGGAGCTGGATCGTCGGCGCCGTCGCCTGTGTTGCCGTGGTGTTTGCGCTGTTCAACGGCAGGGTGCAGCGCAAGCGCTTCCGTTTCCCGCTGCGTCCGATCTGGGCCGAGACGCTGCTCGGCGCGGTCACCTGCGCGGTCATCATGGGCGCGGTGTGGCTGGCCAATTCCTATCCCTGGCCGGTCGGCATCGTGAACCGCTACGCCGCCGCCAACAACATCACGGTCCCCGAAGGCGGCCTGTTCATCGCCCACGGCATCGCCATTCCGGTGCTGATGGCGATCGCCGTCGGCCTCGTCATGACTTTCATCACCAAGCGCACTCGCTTCGGCCGCTATGTCTTTGCCATCGGCGGCAATCCGGAAGCGGCCAACCTTGCCGGCATCAACACGCGCTGGATCACCATGAAAGTGTTCATGATCATGGGCGTGCTGGCGACGATCGCCGCGGCGATCTCGTCGGCGCGGCAGAATTCGTCGACCAATGCGCTCGGCACGCTGGACGAGCTCCTGGTCATCGCCGCGGCGGTCATCGGCGGCACCTCGCTCGCCGGCGGCTCGGGAACCGTGCTCGGCGCTATGCTCGGGGCGCTGCTGATGCAGTCGCTGCAGTCCGGCATGGTGCTTCTCGGCGTCGATTCGCCGCTGCAAAGCATCGTCGTCGGCGCCGTGCTGGTCATCGCGGTCTGGCTCGACACCATCTACCGCAAGCGGGTGTGAAGGAGGCAGCATCATGGCAGACGAGAACGCTCCCGCCGGCGCCGCGCTGGTCGACATGCGCAACATCTCGATCGCCTTCGGCGGCATTCGCGCGGTCGACGACGCCTCCATCGATCTCTTCCCCGGCGAAGTGGTGGCGCTGCTCGGCCACAACGGCGCCGGCAAGTCGACGCTGATCAAGATACTGTCCGGCGCCTACAAGCGCGATGCCGGGCAGATCTTCGTCAACGGCGAGGAGGCAGCAATCTCCAACCCGCGCGACGCCAAGAAATACGGCATCGAGACGATCTATCAGACGCTGGCGCTTGCCGACAATGTCGACGCCGCCGCCAATCTTTTCCTCGGCCGCGAGCTGATGACCGCCTGGGGCACGCTGGACGACGTCGCCATGGAGGCCGAAGCGCGCAAGGTGATGGGCCGGCTCAATCCGCGTTTCCAGCGCTTCAAGGAGCCGGTGATCAAGCTGTCCGGCGGACAGAGGCAGTCGGTGGCGATCGCGCGCGCGATCCTGTTCAACGCGCGAATCCTGATCATGGACGAGCCGACGGCAGCGCTCGGCCCCCAGGAGACGGCCCAGGTCGGCGAACTGGTGCGGCAACTTAAGGCCGACGGCATCGGCATCTTCCTGATCAGCCACGACATCCATGACGTGTTCGAGCTGGCGGACAGGGTCTGCGTCATGAAGAACGGCCAGGTCGTCGGTACGGCGCGCACCAGCGACGTGACCCAGGACGAGGTGCTCGGCATGATCATTCTGGGCAAGTGCCCGCCAGGCGCCATGCCAGGCCCGGGAGCGCTGAAAATCGCGGCCTAAGACTATAAATTGGTTGGCTAATTTGCGACTTGTTTGATGAGCCAATCGCGGCGTTGGGTTGGCCTTGCCATTGTATTGGCGCGGAGACTTGCCCATAAAGGTGGCCAACCATCCATGGGCCGCACCCTGCATTGAAAAAGCTTTTCCCGATCGTCGCCTTCATCGCCGTCGCGCTGATCAGCCTGACGATGGCGGGGTTCGCCTATTTCGCGACCCAGGAGGCGGCACGCATCAAGTTCGAGGGAACCGCCGACGATGCGCTCAACCGCATCGAGAGCCGCATCGACCTGCATCTGTCGCTGCTGCGCTCGACCCAGGCGCTGTTCGATGCTCGTAACGGCGATATTACGCGCGGCGAGTTCAAGGCCTTCCTCACCGCGCTCGACATCGACGACAATTTCGCCGGACTGCGCGGCATCGGCTTCCTGAGGCTGGCCAAGGCCGGCGACGAGGCCACGCTCGAGCGCGACATCTTGCGCGCTCGCGGTTCGGCCCACCCGGTCTATCCGGCAATCACGCAGCAGCAATGGCGCACGCCCATCGTGCTTTTCGAGCCGCTCGATACCTCCAACCAGTCGATCATCGGCTTCGACATGTTCAGCGACCCGGCACGGCGGGCTGCAATCGAGAAGGCCATGGCCGACGACCAGCAGCATGCCAGCGGGCTCGTTCAACTTGGCCAGGGACAAGGGCTGGAGCAGACCTTCCCCGGATTTCTGGTCTTCGTGCGGCTGAACGTGGAAACGGCCCCGGACGTCATCGATGCCAGCCGCTCCTCGACCGCCGGCTTCCTCTACGCCTCCTTCCGCGCACGCGATCTGTTCCAGGTGGCGCTCAGCAAGGCTCCGCTGCTGCCGGTCAACGTCGAAATCTTCGACGGCCAGCCGGGTGCCGGCAATCTCCTGTTCCGGTCGGAGGCGCCGCCGGCCGAATCGCTCGGCGGAAAGCTGCTGGCGCGCCGGGATATCGTCGTGGCCGGCCGACCCTGGACTGTCCTGTTTCGGCCGACGAGCGCTTTCGCGCTGCCTTCCTCGCGCGCTATTCCCGTGATGCTCGGTCTGTTCGGCCTGCTGCTCGCCGGGGCGATCGCCTTGGTGGCCCGCTATCAGGAGCGCGCCTACGAGGCGAAGTCGCTGCTGCATGAGGCGACGGAGAAGAGCCTGCTGGAAAAGGAGCTGATCCTGCAGGAGATGAAGCACCGCATCAAGAACTCGATCACCAGGGTGCTGGCGATCGCGCGGCAGACTGCTTCGCAGGCCACGGACGTGAAGGAGTTCTCGGCATCATTCTCGGCGCGGTTGCAGGCGATGGCCGCGTCGCAGGACATGCTGACACGCTCGCGCTGGCAGAAAGCGGACCTCGGCGACCTGCTGCGCACCGAGCTTGGGCAGGTGTTCGGCAAAGAGCTTTCCGAAGGCATATTGTCGGGGCCGGAAGTGCTGCTTGACGAGACGACGACGCAAGCGCTCGGCCTGACCTTCCACGAGCTTGCCACCAACGCGCTGAAATATGGCGAGGCCGGCAACTCGGTGGGCGCCCTGAAGGTCGATTGGCGGGTCGAAGGACGTGGCCGGGAGCGGACGCTGGTGCTCGATTGGCGCGAGGCCGGGCAAAAGAAACTGGAGCCGCCGGCAAAGACCGGTTTCGGCACCAAGCTGATCGATCTCAATGTCACGCGCGAATTGCGCGGTAGGATCAAGCGCGACTACCGGGCCGACGGGCTTAAAGTGGAAATCCGAATACCTCTGCCAGGCTGAGCGCCCGTCAGTCAGGGTCCAACGAGGATCTACCCGGGGACCGCTGGTCGGGCCCCCGGGTAGATGACTGTGTCTCGCGGAAAATCAGTTGCAGCGGGCCTTGTATCTCGTGCCGTCAGAGCGGCGATACACGCAATAGCCATTGCGCAGGTTGCGAACCAACAGGCCGGACCCGGCGCCCACAGCCGCGCCGATCAGCGCGCCCCTGCCGCCGCCGACCAGGCCGCCGACGCCGGCGCCGATCAGGCCGCCCCCGACGACATCCTGCTCGGTCGTGGTGCAGCCGCTGACGGCGACCACGGCAACCATGGCAATGATCATTTTCCGCATAAATAGCTCCTCGCTTTTGTCCTCACTTTTGGCAGTGCCAACCGCCGTTTAGCACGAAAAAACGGGCTTTGCCTGCCCGATCTTGTTATTGCTGAAGAGAGTGTCTTACGGGCGTGCGCCGTTTGACGCGACAAGCGCGCCGGAAGTTTCCAGCGACGCGACGAGCCTGCCGTCGGGACGCACGGTCCACAGCAGTTGATCGTAGTCGTCTTCAAGTGCCGGATCGACGGCAAGGCACTCGCCCATGACACGCGGCGTGCGCCCCTGCAGGTCGCCCAGCGCAAACGGCCGTTCGGCGATGCAGGCCTCGAAAGTCTCGAAGACGCTGACCGGCACCGACAATTCGCGGCAATCGGTCATGGTGTCCGAGCAGCCAATGACGAGGAGCAAGGCGGCGATGTGTTCCACGGGTCCTCCCGCCGCAAAGAACGATTGTTGCCGCTCAAAAGTTCCTGCTCGGCGGAGTCGGCGCGCAATGGCGCGTGCCCTTGGCGCCGGCCGGCTGCTCGATTGGAAAGATCAGGCCAGTTGCCAGGCCACCGCCAGCACGAGAGCAGCAACAAGCGCGACGGCGCCGAGGCGAAGCGATGGATGGGAGGAACGGGGCGAGGGCCGTGCTTCGGTGTCCTGGAAGCCGCTCATCGAGACGCGGGCGGCCTGCTCCAGCCTGTTCATATCGGCAATCATCATTCGGTTCCTCCCAAATCGCGGTGTGATTGCGCGGCTGGGTTTGCTCCGTCGCGAGTGGTTCAGCGCCTGACGGGATCGCCGATCCGCTCCAAGGTTTTACGCAACTCGGAAGGGCATGGCGCGCTATCCTGGAGTTGCTTCTGCCGGGGAACACAATCGGATTTTATGGTGAATGGCAGGTTAACGCCTCTCCGGCGGCTGTCTGTTGCCCAAGACGTGGTTATTCATTCTATCTCGAAATTGCCGCGCGGGATGGTCAGGCGATATTCGAGACGATCGTCGTCGATATCGAGACTGGCGGAGCCGTTCAGCGACGTCGGCACGACGCGTTCGAGGGCGACGCTGCCAAAACGATTTTCGGTGCGCCGACCGGCGCCGATCCTTTCTGTCCAAATCAGCAAAAGGCCAGGCGAAGTCTCGCTGCCGGCCGCGATCCTGGCGCTTACCCTGATCCGTCCGTCAGGCTGCGACAGGGCGCCGTAGCTTACCGAATTCACGGCCAGCTCGTGCATGGCCAGTCCGATATGAAGGGCAGCGTTCGGATTGAGGTAAGGGTTCTCCCCATCGAAACGCAGGCTGCGACTTGGATCGGCGCTATAGCGGCCGACCTGGCCGGACACGAGCTCACGAAGCGCCGCTCCCCGCCAGTTGGAGGATGTCACCAGATCCTGAGACGAGGCGAGCGACTGGATACGGCCGCGAAAGTGCGTCAGAAAATCGCCGAGCGTCTCCGAGTAGCGTCCGGTCTGGGTGGCTATGCTCTGGATGATGGCCAGAAGATTCTTCGAGCGATGGCTGACCTCTCGCAGCAGCGTCTTCAGCGTCTGCTCGCGGCGCTTCTGCTCCGTCGTCTCGACCATGGTGGTGACGACGCCCTGAACCTCGCCGGAGTCGCTGCGATCGGCATCGATCCAGACATGGAACCAGCGCACGCCGTCACTGTCGGAAATGCCGAGCTCGATGCGATCCGGGTTGCCGGTTTCAATCACCTTGCGCTTGGCTGCGCCTATGCGCTCGGACTGCGCGGGGGAAAGCGCACCCTTGCCCTCGGCCGTCTCGCAGGCCCACGGGGCGCGCATGTTGCGCGCCCAGACGGTCTTCATTTCACGATCCTGGTAGAGGACCGAAATTCCAGCATTGTGGAGCGCGTGGAGTAGCGCGCGACCCACCTGCATCCCGCTTTCCGCCGGATGCATCGCGATCACTTCGTCGCTGCGCTCTTGCGTATAGTCCTTCTCTGAGGCCTTGGAACGCATTCGATACTTCCCGCATCCAGGCGCGAACGGCTTACGAGGATTGCTGCCCCGGTCTTGACCTACTGATGCTTATGCTGCCCAAAAGCGGTCCGCCGGACGACATCCTTTTGGGGACATCGCCCGGCGGTGGCTGGAAACCGTTTGAGGGGTGCGGCTTCCAGTGTTCGGCACTCCCCCTGGTCAGGTTCTCCTGACGAGGCCGGCGATGAGTGAGATCACCAGGAAAGCAAGGAAGACGAAGAACAATATCTGCGCGATGCCAGCCGACGTGCCGGCGATGCCGCCGAACCCAAGCGCGCCGGCGATGATCGCGACCACAAGAAAAACGAGCGCCCAGTACAGCATGATATCTCTCCTTCTAACGTCCTGGAAAAAACGTGGCTGGATGGCGTTTGTTCCACCATTTGCGGAAAAAGACGATCCCCTGAAAACGCTTCACGGATGGGACTCCGCGCCGCATCGTGCGAGGCGCGGGCGCCTCGCATGAGACCTCAATGATCGGACATGCGGTCAGGCCGCGGCTTTCGCCTGCCGGTCGAAGAACAGCGCCTGACTGATCAGGGCCTTCACCATGTCTGGATTGAAGGGCTTGGTCACCAGAAACGCCGGTTCGGGACGCTCGCCGGTCAACAGGCGCTCAGGGAAAGCGGTGATGAAGATCACCGGCACCGGCGTCGAGGACAAGATCTCGTTGACCGCCTCTATGCCCGAACTGCCATCGGCGAGCTGGATGTCGGCCAGCACCATTTTCGGACGCGTCTTGCCGAAAACGGCGACCGCCTCGGCGTGCGTGCGGGCGGTGCCGACAACGCGATGGCCGAGGCTTTCGACCATCTCCTCGATGTCCATGGCGATCAGCGGCTCGTCCTCGATGATCAGCACGTCGGTGGCGACCTGGCGGGAAATCTCGCTGCTTGCCTGGGCAAGCAATTCGGAGAACTCCTGTTCGTCGGCATCGAGGATTTCCGCCGCTTCATCCTCGCTGAAACCCTCTACGGCGACCAGCAGGAAAGCTTGCCTCGGCCGCGGCGCGATTGCGTTCAGATTGGCGGCCGCCCGCTGCTCCCAAGCTGTCTGCGCATGCTCTTGCGGCACGCGGATCGCAATCGAAGTGAAAAGCCTGGCAAAGACCTTGTACAGCGCAATGCGATCGCTCGATGCCTTAGGGAAAACTTCGGTGTCGGCGATGATGGCCTCCAGCATCGCAGCAACCAGGGCGTCACCGCTTTCCTGCGATCCCGACACGGCGCGCGAGAAACGGCGGAGGAAAGGCAGGTGAGGAGCGATGGTTGCGGACAGGCTCATATTTGACGTCTCCCTCAGATGACGTTGTTGCATTGCAAAGCTAGACTAACCAACGTCGGCTTTCTGAAAAAGTTCCGCCGAGCAGGGAACTAAATTAGGAAGCGGGCGTTTCCGGCTGTGGGATGGGCAACCAGACAAGGGTGCCGCTTGCGTCGTGATCTATGGTTTTAAAGCGGTTTCAGGTGCTGGGACTTAGGGCAAACATGAAAGAAATGTCAAAGAATTCAATAACTGGCGCCCTGAGCAGGCACCGGAACGGGGGTAGCAGTCCGCTCGGACCGAACTCCGAAATCGCCCGCAAACTCAAGCAATATTACGACGAGCTGGTCTCCGATCAGGTGCCGGATCGCTTCGCTCAGTTGCTCAGCCAGCTGGAAAAGGCCGAACCCGCCGAGAAAAAGGACTGAGACATGGCGGCGGTCTCCCAGAGCTTCAAGACCGAGCTGCTCGGCGCGATCCCAAGCCTGCGCGCCTTTGCGGTGTCGCTGACGCAGAATGCCGACAAGGCGGACGACCTTGTCCAGGAAACCCTGGTCAAGGCGTGGGACAAACATGAGAGTTTCCAGCCGGGCACCAACCTCAAGGCCTGGCTGTTCACCATCCTGCGCAACGAATTCTATTCGCAGATGCGCAAGCGCGGTCGCGAGGTGCAGGACAGCGACGGCATCATGACCGCCAGGCTCGCCGTCCACCCGGCCCAGCATGGCCAGCTCGATCTCAAGGATTTTCGCGGCGCGCTGGAGCAGCTGCCGGAGGATCAGCGCGAAGCGATCATCCTGATCGGCGCGTCCGGCTTTTCCTACGAAGAGGCGGCGGAGATCTGCGGCTGCGCGGTGGGCACGATCAAGAGCCGGGTCAGCCGCGCGCGCGCCCGGCTGCAGGACATCCTGAAGATTTCTGGCGAGGACGAATACGGCCCCGACGCGATCTCGGCGCAGGTGACAGGATCAAACGCCGCCTGACACGGACCTCCGGCTCTTCGACGCTACGTCGTCACGCCGCTTTCGCGCGCCTGCAGGCGAGCGCCAGGGCCTGGATCAGATCGTCTCCCGAGTAGGGCTTGGTGACCAGCTTAATCTCGGGAAAAGAGCCTTCGAGATCCTCGGCGTCGGAGTAGCCGGACGCGAAGACGAATGGAATGCCTGCGCTGCGCAGCCGCTCGGCGAAGTCGAGTGTCGAGGTGCCGCCGAGCATCAGGTCGACGATAGCGGCGTCGAACCAGGAAAACCCATCCCGCAGGTCGATTTCAGCCAGGTCGCCAACAATCGTGACCTCGGCGGCCCCTTGGTCGCGGCATAGTTGCTCGACATCCATCGCTATCAGGAATTCGTCTTCCAAGACCAGGATACGCAATCCGTCTAGCAATGGGGGCACGTGGCGGCGACTCCTATAAGGCTGCAGTCATGCGCGGTATTCGGCGCTCTGTCATTTAAAAAAGACATGACCGGCGATGCATTGCGTGAGCGGCGGAACCTCGGTCCGGGTGAAGCGTTTGTATTCGCCCGATCGGGGCAGGGGTTTCGAAGAGGGGTCGAAATGTCCGGCCAGAGCGCATATTCCCTTGCCACCCGCCAATATCCTTGCGGCAAATGCCCGTTGCGGCCGTTGCCAGTCTTTCGCGAATTCGAGAGCCAGGAGCTGTTGTTCGTCAGCGGCTTCAAGAAAGGAGAGCTTGCGGTCGACAAGGGGGCGACCGTGCTGGTCGAAGGCAGCCACAGCGCGCATCTCTACACCATACTTTCAGGCTGGGCATTCCGCTACAAGCTGTTGCCCGACGGGCGGCGGCAAATCCTCAATTATTCCATGCCCGGCGATCTCATCGGCCTGCAAGGCAGCCTGATGGGCGAGATGCAGCATTCCGTCGAGGCCTTGTCGCCGATGCTGCTGTGCGTCTTCGAGCGCGACCAATTGCACGAGCTTTACCGCAACTACCCGGGCCTGGCCTATGACATCACCTGGATGGCGTCGCGCGAGGAGCGCATGCTCGATGAAAACCTGCTGAGCATCGGTCGCCGTTCCGCGCTTGAGCGCACCGCCTATCTTGTCGCCTTCATCTCCAGCCGTGCCCGGGGGGCGGGCCTGAACGGCAAGCGGCCGGTGCAGATCCCGATCACGCAGCAGCATATCGCCGATACGCTCGGCCTTTCGCTGGTGCATACCAACAAGACGATCCGCAAGCTGATGGACCGTAAGCTGATCATTTGGCGTGACGGTGGTTGCGAGGTTCTCAGCCATGAGGGGCTGACGGAGTTGGCCGGCTGGCAAGGTTTGGGTGAGGAGCGCAGACCGCTGATCTGACGACGAGCCGGACCGGCAGAACGGAACCCCGGTCTCGGCCAAGCGTTGAAATGGAAGCAAACATAAGGAGTTACGCAATGGCGACCGCCGCAGGCAGATCCGCAACAGACACTCCCCCCAGCGCCGACCTCGAAGCCGACATCCGGCAGTTGAAGGCCGATATCGAAGAGCTCACCAGGCAATTGGCCAAGACCCGGGACGACAGTTACGGGGCAGCGCGCCGCGCGGCCGCCGAAGGCGTCGAGCAGCTGCGCGCGCACGGCGAGGCAGCGTTCGAAAGCATGCGCGGAAGCGCTCAGGATTTGGAAGCGCAGTTGATAGCCAGCGTTCGCGAAAAGCCGGTGACGTCGCTGGCGATTGCGGCGGGAGTAGGTTTCCTGTTCGCGCTGCTGTCGCGCCGCTAGCAGCCCTCATATGGGGACGCTGGTTTCGCTTATTTCCGGCCTTGCTTCCGGCGAGGCGGTGGCGGCCTTGCAAAGAGCGCGGCTGACCGCAATCCTCTACGGACTTGCCGGTGTTTTTGCCCTGTGCGGCGTCGGTTTCCTCATCGGCGCGGCCTATATCTGGCTGGCGGCGCGCTACGGGCCGCTAGCGACCAGCCTCGGCTTCGGCATCGGCTTCCTGGTGATCGCCGGGCTGATTGTCGTGATCCACAAGTTGACAACCAGCATGCGGGCGCGGCGGCGCGCGCGAAGGCGAAAGGCCGACATGACGGCGGTTGGCGTAACCGCGGCGCTCGCGTTGCTCCCGGCGCTCGCGAAAAGCAAGGGCGGCCTGGGCACGCTTCTCGCGCCCGCGATCGCGCTCGCCGCCTACGCCATCTACCGCGAGAACGTGAAGGCTGGGCCTCGAGAAAAGGATCGCAGCGAAACGCCATAGGCGCGGCAAGCCGGTCGTGGCGGCCGACCGTTGCCGGATGATTGGGAACTTTCGCGGAAAGGGTCCGTTACCCGACCATGCCGTGCTCGGCGTGCCCGCCCCCACACCTGGAGACCGACCATGCCCAAGACCGTTCCTGAAAACGAAGCCCGCCAGGGGCATTGGGGCTGGCATGCGCTCAGGATTCTCGTCGCCGGGCTGCTGCTGGTATTCATCGCCTGGGGCGTAGCCGAGATTTATGGCGTGCTGATCAAAGAGCCGAGCACCGAGCAGCAGCACGTCCCACAACCTCCAGGGACCGAGCAGGCGCCTGCTCCCAGCGGTCAAACGCAGTAGTTTTGGAGTCTTGGCTCCATTCAGGCTGCCTTTGCCTGCGCGCTGCTTCTAGGGACCAGCACGTTAAGGGTCGCTGGATGGATTTCGACCGTGGTTTCGCGTTCCAGCTTGACCAACTCTCCGTCCATCACCGCCTTGAACTTTGTCGGCGAGGAATGAATTTTCAGCACGGCCTTGTCAGCCTGGTGGATCTCGACATGTTCGCTTTGGCGCCACCGGCCGCGCAGCATGGCAAGCAGCAATTTTACCAAGTCACGGCGCCGGCGCGCAACGCTGACATAGATGCCAAGCACGCCGCCGGCCGGATTGTCCGCATAAGGCAGATGACCCTCGCCGAACAGGTTGTTGCTGATGCCAATTCCGGTCGCGCGGGTGATGATGTCGGTCTTGCCGATGGTCAAGGTCACCTTGAGGGTGCGCGGGTTCTTGATCGTTGCCCATGCGGCGCGAACCGACGCCCGCATCTTTCCCAGCCGCGAGCCAAAATCCATCTTCTCGCGGAGCTGGACCATTCTGGCATGCATGCCGATTGAAAATTGATGCACGAAGGGATGGCCATTCGCGGTCGCCATATCGACCGCCTTGACCTCGCCGTCGGTAAAGGCCTTCAAGGCGGCTTCCAGTGTCTGGGGGATGCCAAGGCTGCGCGCGAAAAGGTTCATCGTACCAGCCGGCAATATGGCCAACGCCTTCTTCGTGTTCATCAGAAGCGAGGCGGCGGTGGACACCGTTCCGTCGCCGCCTCCGGCGAGCACGACATCGACGTTGCGCCTGGCTATGGCCTTTTCCAAAGCCGTAGCGATTTCGCCGCCCGCAACGATGTCGATCTGAACCGAATGGCCAGCCGCTTCCAGAAGCTCGCGGACCCGGTCGGCAAAGGCTGCAACATCGGTCGTGCGCAGGGTGCCCCCGTCCTTGTTCAGCACCGCAGCAAACCGCATGCCCCTCTCCGTCCTGCTATTGTGGGCCAAAAACGAGCTCTCAGCCGGAGGCTGAAACGGAAAGGGGCCGCCGAAGGTTCCGCGTCAGCGAGCAAGTCAAGCGCCGTGGACGAGCGCCGTTTGGAACAAGGCTCCCCTCACGACGTTGTGAAATCGTGGAATATTGCCGCGCTCGCCCTTGCCCTGTGCGAGGCCGCTAACGCGGCGCGTAGGAAATCAGGCACGAGGAGAGACGATCATGATCCGCACTCTTTTTGCAACGACCGCGCTTGCAACCCTCCTAGCAACCGGGGCCTTTGCGCAGAACACAACGCCTGCACCGGCGCAGGCGCCCGCCACCGAAACCCCCGCGCCCGCCGCCGAGACCCAAGCTCCAGTAGTACGTGCAGACGGGGCGCTGATGACCAATATCATCGGTGAATCCGTCTATAATGGGACCGGCGACGATGCCGAAGACATCGGCAAGGTCGACGACGTCGTGTTCGATGCAAGCGGCAACGTAAAATCCGTCATCATCGGCGTCGGCGGATTTCTTGGCGTCGGCACCAAGGATGTCGCCTTCGATTACAACAAGCTGGAATGGGCCGAGAAGAACGGCGACCGCTGGCTCGTAGCGAAGACGACCAAAGACGAGCTGAACGCACAGGCGGCCTTCGATCGCAAGGCCTATGATCCGGCCCCGGCGCAAACGACCGATGCAACGCAGCCTGCGACCACCGACACCGGAACGGCGCAAGCGCCCGCGCAGCCGGCCCAGCCGGTAGAGAAGGCTGAAGGCAATCTCGCCACCAACATCATGGGCGAGTCGGTCTATAACGGAACCGCCGACGACGCCCAAAAGATCGGTGACGTCAACGACATCGTTCTTGCCAAGGACGGCAAGGCCGAATCCCTCGTGATCGGCGTCGGCGGCTTCCTGGGCATTGGCGAGAAGAACGTTACCTTCGACTTCGCCAAGGCCAAATGGGCGGAGAAGAATGGCGATCGCTGGTTGATCGCCGAGACGACGAAGGAAGAGCTGGAGGCTCAGCCGGACTTCAACCGCAAGGCCTATGATCCGGCGCCGGCCGCAGCCACCACGGCTTCGAACACTGCTCCGGCAACGACCACCCCTGCCGTGACCTCGTCCGACACCACGGCCGACAAGGAGGCCAAACCGGCTCAGCCGGCCCAGACGACGGCTGAGACCAAGCCCGCGGCGCCGGCTGCGAATACGACGGCTGAGAACAAGCCGGCCGATACCGGCACAGCCGCCACCGACACGACCAAGACAGCCTCGATCGACAAATCGACGTTGAACGAAATGCCGATGGGCAACATCAGAGTCGACGACCTGAAGGGCACCACGGTATACGGCGCCAACGATGTCGAGATCGGCGAGATTGGCGATGTCGTGCTGACGCCCGACAACAAGCCGGATGCGGTGGTTATCGATGTCGGCGGTTTCCTCGGCATCGGCGAGAAGGAAGTCGCCCTCGGCATGGATAAGCTGAAGTTCATGACCGACAAGGACGGCAACAAGTATCTCTACACCAACTTCACCAAGGAGCAGTTGGAGGCGCAGGCAGCCTACGACAAGAGCTCCTATGCCGCAAACCGCGACAAGCAGAGGATGGTCCTGCAGTAAGGGACCAGGCAGCGGGCAGCAGGCAGCAGGGAATACGCGTTTCGCTATTCCCTGCTGCCTGCTGTCTTGCTCACGTGGCCGGCCACTCCGTCCTTTGTCAGCTCCGCCAGCGCGAGTGATTGGTCGAGATGGTTGGCGCGCCAGGTGAGCATCTTCTCGGCGAGTTCCACGCGCACCGGCAGATAGGCGGGGTCGTGCGCGACGTTGCTCAACTCGTCCGGATCGCTAGCCAGGTCGAAGAGAAGCGGCGGCAGGCCGCCGCCGAAATGGACATATTTGAAAGCCTCGGTGCGAAGGACGGCAAGGTTGCAGTCGCGTGAGCCGATGCCGAAATGCCGCTCGGCTTCGCCGTCGGCGACCGAGCGGAAATCGAATTCCCAGTGCGCCGCGTCGCGCCAGTCGGCCGGCTCCTCGCCGTCGAGCCAGGACGCCAGCGACCTGCCGTCGAGGTGCGGTTCGGGTGCTGCGCCGATCAGGTCGAGCAAGGTCGGGAAGACGTCCACCGCCTCGGTGAAACGATCGATGGAAGCGCCGGCCGCTTCTGTCCGGCGCGGATCGCGCACGATCAGCGGAATGTGGTAGCTGGCGTCGAAGAAGCCGCCTTTGCCAAGCATGAAGTGGTCGCCCATCATCTCGGCATGGTCGGAGGTGAGCACAACCACAGTGTCATCCCAACTGCCGGCCGCCTTCAGCGCTTCCCAGATGCGGCCGAGCTGCGCGTCGAGCTCGGAGATCATGCCGTAGTAAAGCGCACGGATCCGGCGGAAATTCTCCTCGCTCCAATCCCGCACCGTGCCCTCGGCGCCGGGAACGAACTTCGTCCGCTTCTGCAGGCCAAGATCGTATGCGAGGTAGGGGTGGCTTTGCGCCTCGGCCTGCCAGTTCGCCGCGCGCCGGAAAGCGGGGCCGTCGGCCGGGTCGTACATGGTGTTGTAGGGCTGCGGCACGATGAAAGGCGGGTGCGGGCTGATGAAGGAGATGTGCCCCAACCACGGCGCCGCCTGCTCCTGTTCGCCAAGCCAGCGGATGAATTCGCCGGCCAGGAAAGCCGCCGGCGTCTGGTCCTTCGAATAGACCGGCGGCGCGTTGCTTACATCATCGCCGACCTTGCCCTGCTTGCCAGCCGGACGATGGATGCCCGGTATCCCGGTGCTCGTGTCGATGCCTTGCGTCCGCAGCCAGGACAGCCACTGCTTCTGATGTTCGGGCAGCAACTGCCGGACGCTGAAGCCGGGCAGCACGCCTTCATAACTCCTCAGCCGCGGATCGCCGGCCGCAAGCCGGCGCGGATCCGGCGCAACATCGGTATAACCGAACAGCGTGGGGTCATAACCCACCGCGCGTGCGGAAAGCGCGATGTTACCGTGGCGGGCGTCGAGCGGCGAGCCGTTGCGGCAGACCCGGTTGTTCATCTGATAGAGGCCGGTGTAGAGGCAGGCGCGCGCCGGCGAGCAGGGCGCCGCTCCACCGTAGTGGCGCCGGAACAGCACGCCCTCGGCCGCGAGCGCATCCACATGCGGCGTTTTCACCACCGGATGTCCCGCCGCCGACAGACAATCGCCGCGCCACTGGTCGCAGGTGATGAGAAGAACATTCGGGCGACTCACTCGGTTGTCCAAACTCTTCTCCTCAAGACGGTGCGCCCGCTCATGGAGCCGAAATTTCCCGATCGGCGCAAGGAGGCAGTTTCATCAATTGGTGAACATCGGTCTTATGGTCGTTCACTTTTGTGATACAGTCCATTCTGAGTTTGGTCGCTTTGCCGGGCCCGGCGCTATCCTCATATTGCGGTGGACAGCGGCAAGGGCCGCAGCAAGGATAGGGAAGGAGCAAGACCATGCTCAATCAGATCAAGGGCCTGCATCACGTTACCTCGATGGCAAGCGATGCGCGCCGCAACAATGAGTTCTTTACCAAGAAGCTCGGCCTGCGCCGGGTGAAGAAGACCGTCAATTTCGACGCACCGGACGTCTATCACCTCTACTATGCCGACGAGTTCGGCACGCCGGGCTCGGTGATGACCTATTTCCCGTTCCCCGACATCGGCAAGGGCCGGCATGGGGTGGGTGAGGTCGGCACCACCGTCTTCTCAGTGCCGGAAGGCACGCTCGGCTATTGGGAAAAGCGCTTCGCCGACGAGGGCGTCAGCGGTGTTGGCCGCAGCGAAAGCTTCGGCGAGAAGCGGCTTGCCTTCACGGGCCCCGACGGCGACAGTTTTGCGCTGGTCGAAGACAAGGCCGACGGCAGAGCGCCCTGGGTGAAGGGCGGCGTCCCCGCCGATGAGGCGATTCGCGGCTTCCACTCGGTCGCGCTGAGACTGAAGGACGGCGGCGCCACCGAGGAGCTGCTGAAGTTCATGGGCTATGAAGAGGTCGACAAGTCCGGCAACGTCCGCCGGATGGCGATCAAGAACGGCAATGGCGCCGACGTCGTCGACATCGAATCGCTGCCGGGCGCCGGCTTTGCCAATCTCGGCGCCGGCTCGGTGCACCATGTCGCCTTCGCGGTCGAGAATCGCGCGCGGCAGCTCGAAGTGCGCAAGGCACTTGTCGACACGGGTTACGGCGTGACGCCGGTCATCGATCGCGACTATTTCTGGGCGATCTATTTCCGCACGCCGGGCGGCGTGCTGTTCGAGGTGTCGACCAACGAGCCGGGCTTCAACCGCGACGAGGACACCGCGCATCTCGGCGAGGCGCTGAAGCTGCCGACGCAGCATCAGCATCTGAGACCCTATCTCGAACAGCATCTCCAGAAGCTGGAAGACTGACGCCATGAGCAAGGACGCCTACATCCACAAAGTGCTGCCCGGTTCGCCGGGCAGCGCGCTGTTGTTCATCTTCCACGGCACCGGAGCTGACGAGAACCAGCTTCTGTCCTTCGGTCGCGAGCTCGCGCCTTCGGCGACGTTAGTCTCGCCGCGCGGCGATGTGTCGGAGCAAGGTGCCGCCCGTTTCTTCCGCCGCACCGGCGAAGGCGTCTACGACATGGACGACCTCGCGCGGGCGACGGCCAAGATGGCCGGCTTCGTCAAGGCGCATGTCGAGGCGGCAAAGCCCTCGGCAGTGTTCGGCCTCGGCTATTCCAACGGCGCCAACATCCTGGCCTCGGTGGTGTTCGCCGAGCCAGGACTGTTCGATGCCGCGGCGCTGATGCATCCGCTGATCCCGTTCGAGCCGCAGGTGCAGGGCAGCCTTGCCGGGCGCCGCATCCTGATCACGGCCGGCAGGCGCGACCCGATCTGCCCGCCGAACCTGACAACGCGGCTGGAGGCCTATTTGCGCGCCGAGGGGGCCGATGTCACAGTGGAATGGCACGACGGCGGGCACGAGGTGCGGCCGAATGAAATCGAAGCGGCGCGGCGGCTCTTTGCCCTCTCGCTCGTCGGCGCAGGAGGCAAGAAAAATGGCTGACCAGCTGCCTGAGATCGAACTGGAAGATCGCGGCTCCAAGGGTCGCTACCTGCTGCGCGGACCAGGCGGCGCCGAGGCCGAAATGACCTTCACCAAGGTCGGCGAGCACCAGCTCATCATCGATCACACCGAGGTGCCGGATGTCTTTCGCGGCCAGGGCGCCGGGCTTCGCCTGGTAGCCCGCGCCGTCGAGGACGCGCGCGCGGCGGGCAAGAAGATAATCCCGCTCTGCCCCTTCGCCAACGCCCAGTTCCGCCGCCATCCGGAATGGGCCGACGTGCTGAAATAGTAGCACTTGTCTTCCCCTTCTCCCCCGGGGAGAAGGGCCGCGAAGCGGCCGGCTGAGGGAGTTCCAGGGCAAACCGACGTCTCACTCCGCTGCAGCGCCCCGAACCGTCTCGGCGCTGCGCGCCGATCCATCGCCGCCGGGGGCGAGCGACGCGTCTCGCCCAGCCATAAATGCGAACACGCGTCTGGCATTTGCGCAGTTCGGCCATCTTGCCTAATTAGACAGATCACCTGGGATTCTCCCGCCCCGATCCGCCACCTCAAAAAAGCGAATGGCCTGATGACCGAATCCGACCTCATTCCCGTTTTCGACGGCCACAACGACACGCTGCTGAGGCTCTACCAGTCGAACGAAGCGGATGTCGAAAAGCTGTTCATCGAGGGCACGCCGGGCGGTCACATCGACATGCCGCGCGCCAAAAAGGGCGGTTTTGCCGGCGGCATGTTCGCCATCTTTCCGCCGCCGATCGAAAAGACCAAGCGCAGCGCCGTGCCGCCGGCGCCGAGCGACAACGAACCACTGCCGCCGGAACTGCCGCGCGCCGAGGCGGTCACGTCGACCATCGGCATGGCCTCGATCCTGTTCAGGCTCGAGCGCGCCGGCGCGCTCACCGTCTGCCGCAGCGCCGGTGATGTGCGCGAGGCGATGGCGAATGGCTCGATCGCCGCGGTGTTCCATATCGAAGGCGTCGAGGCGATCGATCCCGAGCTTGCCATGCTCGACGTGCTCCATGCCGCCGGGCTCCGCTCGCTGGGAATCGTCTGGAGCCGGCCGAACGCCTTCGGCAACGGCGTGCCGTTCCGCTTTCCCTCGTCGCCCGATACCGGGCCGGGCCTGACCGACGCCGGCAAGGCGCTGGTCAAGGCATGCAACCAGCTCAGGATCATGATCGACCTCTCGCATCTCAACGAGAAGGGTTTTCGCGATGTCGCCGCGCTCAGCGATGCGCCGCTGGTCGCGACCCACTCCAACGTGCATGCGATCTGCGGCCATTCGCGCAACCTCACCGACTGGCAGCTCGGCGCGATCCGCGAAACGGGCGGCATGGTGGGCCTGAACTTCGCCACCGGCTTCCTGCGCGAGGACGGCCGCATGAATGCCGACACCAGCCTCGACATCATGCTGCGCCACATCGAGTCGCTGTTGCAGGCGCTGGGCGAGGACGGTGTCGGTCTCGGATCCGATTTCGACGGTGCCATGATCCCGGCGGTGATCGGCGACGTGGCAGGCCTGCCGAAGCTCCTCGATGCGCTCGCCGCTCGCGGCTTCGGGCGCGCGCTGATCGAGAAGATCGCTTATCGGAATTGGCTGCGTGTCCTTGAAAGGACGATCGGATAAAGTGACAATCTTGGACGTTCGGAATTGGGCCAGAACGCTCCCCCAATGTCGTCATCCTAGGGCGAAGCAGGAGCGCAGCTCCGTCGCGCTGCGGGCTTACGCACCCAAGCGCTTAAGCCATTCCTTGCCGACACCGCGGTCGCGGATGATCGGCAAGGGGTCTTCATGGTCGAGCCGAGCGCAGATGCGGTAGACCTCCAGCGTGTCGGCATCCATCTCGCCGCGCTTGAAGAAGAACATCGCCGCCGCATAGCGGGTGCGGCCGGACCACATCTCGCCGAGCGGCGTGTTGACCAACTGCCACTGCTCGGCCGCTTCCGCCTCCGCGTCCAGCCTGTCCGCATCCCCTTCCACGTCAAAAATCCGCCGGCGGGTTGGCGGTGCGGCGGTCGAGCTTGATGAACGGTCGCGGCACCACTTTCGCCCGCTTCATCAGCTTCTGGTACCGCAGCTCGCGCAAGGCGTAGATCTCGACCCAGAGGTCGTCGACGACCCTATCGCCGTAAGGCCGTTGCAAGGAGGCGATGGCGATGTTGCGCTTGGCCATGGGCGACCACATCGCCGCGCTGACGAGCCCGACCTCCCGGCTCTTCTTCCAGTAGACGATGGCGTGCTCGGCCGGGATGTTGCCTTCGATCTCCAGCCCGACCAGCACATGGCGCAGCTGCTTCTTCGCCCGCGCTTCGAAGATGGGGCGGCGGCCGTTGAAGTGGCCTTTGTCCGGATCGACCATGAAGCCGAGGCCGATCTCGTCCGGCATGCGCAGGCGGTCGGCACGGATGGCGTGCTCGGCAGTGGTGAAGTCGGCATTGGCGACGATCAGCCCGGCTTCGAGCCGGGCGCGATTGAGCGCCGTGTAGCCGATGGCGCGGATGCCGCGCACCTCGCCCGCCGCCATCAGCCGGTCCCATAGGCTCAACGCCTTTTCCGCCGGCACGAACAGCTCGTAGCCGAGATCGCCGGTGAAGCCGGTGCGCGAGATCGTGACGGCAGCGCCGTCATGCGCGAAGTCCGCGAGGTCGAAAACCTTCAGCCGCTGGATGCCGGCAAAGCCGGCGTCGCGCAGGATGGCGAAGGAGGTTGGGCCTTGCAGCGCGAGCCCGGCGATCGCTTCGGTTTCTTCCTCGACGCTGACCTCATAGCCGATGGCACTGTCAAGCAGCCAGGGCAGATGCCGCTCCTGCGAGCACAGCCGAAAGCGCGTCGGCGACAGCCGGAACAGCGTGCCGTCATCGAGGACGAAACCCTCGTCGTCGCACCAGGCGGTGTAGTGGACGCGGCCCGGCTTCAGTCTGGTCACGTCGCGCAGCGTGACACGGCCGAGATAGGCTTCGGCGTCCGGACCCTCGATCCGGTATTTCGTCATCGGCGAGATGTCGAAGAGTGCCGCCTGGCTGCGAATGGCAAAATATTCCAGCTCCTCGTCCCAGAGCGAATGCGGCGCGCGGTAGCCGGCCCAATTGTACCAGTCGTTTGTCAGCGCCAGCGCGTCGATGCGCGGCTGGAAAGGTGTGCCGAGCCGAAGCGTGCGGAAGTGGGATTGCGCAAGGGTGCGAGCGGAATTGATTTTCACATGACGGTTCATGTTGGCGTCGTAGAGCGCTGCATTTGTGAATGGCGAAATCATCTCATGCCCTTGTCGCGATGATGCGGCGTGCGGCGTTGAGGCCGGGAGCGCCGGAGATGCCGCCGCCGGGATGCGAGCCGGCGCCGGCAAGGAACAGCCCTTCGAGCGGCGTGTCGTAGCCCGACCAGCCGGAGATGGGCCGCGACATCAACATCTGGTCGGCCTGCAATTCGCCATGGTGCCAGTGGCCGCCGGGCATGCGGTAGCGTGCCTCGATGTCGGCTGGGGTCAGAAGTTCGGCATCACGCACCGTGGCGCCGATGCCAGGCGCATAGGCTTCGAGCTGCGCCATGATCGCCTCGAGGAATTGCGGCTTGCCGGCGGTCCAGCCCTGTTTCAGCGCATAGGGCGCGTACTGCACCACGGCCGAGAGCACGCAGGCGCCGGAGGGTGCCAGCGAAGGATCTATCAGGCTGGGCAGCGTGATCTCCATCACCGGCTCGGGCGAGAACTCGCCATATTTCGACGGGTTGAAGGCGCGCTCGACATGCTCGGGCGAAGGCGCGATGACGAGGCGGCCCTTGTGGCCAGCGGCGTCGACGCCGGCAAATTGCGGCGGCCGGTCGAGTGCGAGATGGAGCTTCGCCGCATCGCCCTTCATGCGGATGTTCTTCACCTTGCGCACGAAACCGGTATCGACCTCGCGCGGCCCGGCCAGATCAAGGATCGTCGTTGCGGGATTGATGGCCGAGACGACGGCTTTTGCGCGCAGCGCTTCGCCGCCCTGCGTGACGACACCGACGGCGCGGCCCTTCTCGACGACGACCTTGGCGACCGGCGAAGCCAGGCGGATCGAAACGCCCGCCTTCTCGGCCGCTGAGCGGATGGCGGCAACGACCGCGCCCATGCCACCCTTGGGCTGTATCTGCGCGCCGGCGAGGCCGCCGATCTCGCCAGCCAGCCGATAGTAGAGGCCGAGCAGCGATGTCGGCGAGCGCGGACCGAGATGGCAGCCCAGTGTCGCGTCGAAAGCGAGCAGGCCTTTCAGCCTGTCGTCGGAAAGCTGCTCGTCGAGCAGGTCGTAGACGTTCATCAAGAGCACGCGCAGGAAGTCGCGCATGTCCTCCTTGCCGAGCTTCTTCAGCGCCAGCGCCGTCTGGCCGAGCCCGGTCATTTCGGCGAGCGACATGCCGGCAAGGTCCGGCGGGCGACGCGACAGGAAGGGTTTCAGCACGCCGGCGTAGCGCAACAGCTGCGCGCGCAGGTCGCGCCAAGCCGACTGCTCCGACGGGCTGGCGCCCGTCAGCGCCTCGCCATAGGCGCCGTGCAGCACCAGCGGGCCGTCTTTCGACAATGCAATCGACGGCACCAAATCGCCGCGCTCGATCTTCAGCCCGTGGCGCTCGAGCTCCAGCGTCTTCACCACATCGGGATGCAGGCGGTTGAGCAGATGAGCGACCGAGGAGGCGCGAAACCCCGGCGCGAATTCCTCGGTGCGCGCCGCGCCGCCGACCTCCTTGCCGGCCTCGAGCAGCAGCACCTTGCGTCCCGATTTCGCCAGCGTGGCGGCGGCGACCAGGCCGTTGTGCCCGCCGCCGATGACGATCGCGTCCCAATTCGTTTCAGATGACGTCATGGGCCAGGCTCATATGCAGGGTTGGTTTGGCGAGATCGCGCAGGATCTCGGCGGCGGCGTTGCGTCCGGGCGCGCCCATGACGCCGCCGCCCGGATGCGTGGAGGAACCGCACATATAGAGCCCGCCGACCGGCGAACGGTATTGCGCGTAGCCCGGCACCGGGCGATTGAACAGCAGCTGGTCGAAGGTCAGTTCGCCTTGGAAGATGTTGCCTTCGGTGAGGCCGACCTCGGCCTCGATCTCGCGCGGCGTGCGCACCTCCATATGGACGATGCGGTCGCGGAAGCCGGGCGAATATTCGGCGATCTGCGCAACCACGCTCTCGGCGAAGCCGTCGCGGTCGGCGTCCGTCCAGTCTCGGCCGCCAATTTTGGGCGGCGCGTATTGCACGAAGCAGCTCATGAAATGTTTTCCCGGCGGCGCCATGGTCGGGTCGAGTGTGGTCGGGATCACCATGTCGAGGAAGGGATCGGCCGACCAGCGCCCGGCCTTCCAGTCGTCATAGGCGCGCTCCATGCGCTCGATTGAATCGGTGAAGTGCATGTCGGCGCGATAGACCGGCGAATCCTTCGGCAGAGCCGGGAATTGGGGAAGTGAATCCAGCGCGATGTTGACCTTGCCGGACGAGCCGCGGATCTTGAAGTTCCTGACCCGCCGAAGGAAGATGTCGGGCAGCTCCTTCTCCTCGACCAGCTTCAGGAAGGTGCGCTTCACGTCGGCGTTTGAGACGACGAGCTTGCCATAGACCTCTTCGCCGCCGGCCAGTACGACGCCCTTGGCCCTGCCGTTCCTAATCAGCACGCGCTCGACCTCGGCGCCGGTGCGGATCGTGCCGCCGGAGGCCTTGAACGAGGCGGCGAGCGCCTTGGTCACGGCACCCATACCGCCACGCGCATAGCCCCAGGCGCCCACCGAGCCATCGACCTCACCCATATAGTGGTGGAGCAGGACATAGGCCGTGCCGGGCGACATGGGCCCAAGCGCCGTGCCTATGATGCCGGAGAGCGCAAAGTTCGCCTTGATGACGTCGGTCTCGAAATACTCGTCGAGGAAGTCGGAGATCGACATCGTCCAGAAGCGCAAGGTCAGCGCCATTTCCTCAGCGGTGAGACCGGCGAATTTGTTGCCGAGATAGAGCAGCTCGCCAAGATCGCGCGGCTTGAAGCTGGTGGGATCGGGCGCGGTGCGCATCAACAGCGGCTGGATGAAGCGGCACTGCCTTGTGACGTCGCGCGAATAGCGGTCGTAGGCCTCGGCGTCGCGCTTGGAGAAGCGGGCGAATTCGCGGCGATGCGCATCGTGGTCGCGGTAGTTGGCGAGATAGTCGCCGTCGCGCGTGAACACCGCGCCGCCTTCATAGGAGATCACCTGCAGGCCGAAGCGCGGCAGCTCCAGATCGCGCATGATCTCGGGCCGGAACAGCGAGCAGACATAGGAGCAGTTGGAGTAGAGAAAGCCCGGCGTCAGCTCGCGGCTGGTCGCCGCACCGCCGACCCAGTCGTTCTTCTCGACCACCAGCACGTCGAGCCCGGCGCGCTGCAGATAGCCGGCGTTGACCAGCCCGTTGTGGCCGCCGCCGATGACGATCGCGTCCCATGCCTTCATGTGCGCTCAACCTCCCTCCGGCCGCCCGTTTTTGGGTGCGATTTGTTCCCCGATCAGCCGAATTTGGCACGGGTCACGGTTTTTTGTCCAGCCATTTTGAATGAATGTTCAACAAATGGTGTTGCGTTTCTGCGTTGATGCGCTAGGCTTTGCCCCGCATTTCTGGTGTCCACTAGCGCGAAGGTGACTTCGGCATTTGAGGCTCAGTCCGATGATCGAAACGGCTAACGCCGAGCCGGAATATGACGACGCGGCCATTCGCTTCCTCGAGGCGCTCTGGGGCGATGGCTACCTCTCCCCGGGCGGCCCGGACGAAGTGGACCGCGTGGTCGAAGGCCTCTCGCTCAAGGTCAAGACGATCCTCGATCTCGGCTGCGGCGCCGGCGGCGTCACGCTGGATCTGGTCGCGCGCCATGGTGCGGCGCATGCGACCGGTTTCGATGTCGAGAGGCCGGTGATCGAGACGGCAAAGCGAAAGGCGGCTGCGCAGGGTCTCCAGGACCGCGTGAGCTTCGTCCAAGCGCCGCCGGGACCGCTGCCTTTCACCGATGCTTCCTTCGACGTCGTCTTCTCCAAGGACGCACTGTTGCATGTCCGGGACAAGGATGCCCTGTTCGCCGAGATCTTCCGCGTGCTGAAGCCCGGCGGCGTCTTCGCCGCGTCGAACTGGATGATCTCGCATGACGGCGAGCCGTCTGCGGACATGAAGGCCTATCTCGCGGCGGAAGGCTTGTCCTTTGCCATGGCTTCGCCGGCGCGCTACGCCGAAGCGATGCGTCGTGCTGGCTTCCGCGACATCAGCGTCCGCGACCGCAACGCATGGTACCGCGAGGTGGCGCGGGAGGAACTGGCGCGCCTGAAGGGGCCACTCTATCAAGCGCTCGCCGCCGCGGTCGGCGGGGGCTATGTCGACAAGAACATCCGGACCTGGGAGGCGATGCAGAAGGTGCTTGACAGTGGTGAGCACCGCCCCACTCATCTGCGCGGTTGGAAGCCGGTCGGATAGCCGGCAATGCTGGAGACCGTCACGCTCATGAAGAATGCAGAGGCCAGGGATGCCTTGCCCGAACCGGCACGAAAAGGAGAGGCCGAGAAGCGCGGCCGCAAGGCTTCGAAAGAAGTCAGGCAACTCCAGTTGATCGAGGCGACGATCGATTCACTGGCCAAGCGCGGCTATGCGGAAACGACGATGGCCGATGTGGCCGACGGCGCGGGCCTGTCCCGCGGCATCGTCAACTTCCATTTCGAAAGCAAGGAGAAGCTGCTCGTCGCCACGCTGCAATATATGTATGACGAGTATTCGGCGCATTGGCGCGCGGCCTTGCAGAAGGCAGGCGACGATCCGGCGCGGCAGCTGCAGGCGCTGGTGTGGGCCGACTTCGATCGCTCGATCTGCAACAAGCGCAAGCTCGCCGCCTGGTGCGCCTTCTGGGGCGAGGCCAAATCGCGGCCGACCTACCAGGCGCTGAGCAGCTCGCGCGACGCTTACTACCAGCAGGTGTTCATCGATCTCTGCGCGACGCTCAAGCAAAGCGGCGGCTATGCCTATGAGCCGCAGGTCATGGCGCTGGCGCTATCGGCCATGCTCGAGGGCCTGTGGCTGCGGTTGATGATGGGCACCCAGGACACCACGCGCGAGACCGCGCTGCAGGCGGCCAACGCGTTCCTGGCCGCCGCCTTTCCGAAACACTACGATTAACGTCAGCCCGGGGTTAGCAACAGCCGGCCAGCAAGACCGGCAAGACCAAAGAGGATGGAACAGCATGAAGAAACTCAGCCGACGCCTGACACTTACTTTGGCGCTCGCCGGCGCGCTGGCGTCTTCGGCGGCAGCGTTCGCCGTTGCCGCCGACAAGGACCTCATCGTGTTCGACTGGTCCGGCTATGAGGACCCCAGCTTCCACGGCAAATATGTCGAGAAGGACGGCGACTCGCCGACCTTCGCCTTCTTCGGCGATGAGGACGAGGCATTTGAGAAGATCCGCTCCGGCTTCAAGGCCGACCTCGGCCATCCGTGTTCGCAAAGCGTGGTGAAGTGGCGCGAGGCGGGGCTGTTGCAGCCGCTCGACACTTCCAAGATCGCCGGCTGGAAGGATCTCGACCCCGGCATCATGGCGATGAAGGACCTTGCCACCACCCCCGACGGCAAAGCCTGGTTCATGCCTTGGGACTGGGGTGACACGCAGCTCACCTTCAACTCCGACAAGATCGCCGAGAAGGACGTGCAGTCGCTGAAGGCCTTCGCCGATCCCAAGTATAAGGGACGCGTCTCGATCGGCGACAATGTCGACGACGCCTATGCGCTGGCCAGCCTCGCCATCGGGCTGAAGGACTGGACAAAGATGACGGACGAGCAGTTCAAGCAGGCGTCCGATTTCCTGCGCCAAGTGCACAAGAACGTGCGCTCCTACTGGACCGACACCACCGACATCGTGCAGCTGCTCTCAGGCGGCGAGGTCGATCTCGCCTGGGCCTGGAACGACGCGGCGGTGCAATCACAGGCCGCCGGCGTGCCGATCAAGTCCAAGAAGGATACCGAGGAGGGCATCTCGACCTGGGTGTGCGGCTATGTGCTGTTCAAGGACGCGCCCGGCAACATTGACAAGGCCTATGACTATCTCAATGCCGTCAACGATCCGGAAGTCGCCAAGGTGCTGGTCAAGGACTGGGGCTACGGCCAAACCAACGCCAAGGGCATGGCCGGTGTCGACCAGGCGGTGCTCAAGGAAAAGGGCTACGACAACGTGGAAAAATGGGTCGACAAGACGCTGTTCCAGCAGCCGCTGCCTTCCGAGCTCAAGCTGAAGATGATCGCCGAGTTCGAGAAGATCAAGGCCGGCTATTGAACAGCAAGACCGAAAGCACCGACGTTGCAATCGTCGGCGCCGGCTTCACTGGCCTGTCGGCCGCGCTCGAATTGAAGCGCGCCGGCATCGATTTCCTTGTCCTGGAAGCGCGCGGCCGCGTCGGCGGTCGTGTGGAAGGTGTGCGAAACGGGCTCGGCGAGCTGATCGACAGCGGCGGCCAGTTCCTGTGCGAAGACATGCCGGAGCTGATGGCGCTGGCCAGGGCGCGCGGCAAGACCTTCGTCAAAACCTTTGTCGATGGCGATTTCATCACCCATCCACCGATGTCGGTCGACCAGGCCGGACAGACCTATGTGACCGCGATGGCGATCCGCGACCGCATGAACTGGACCGAGCCTGACGATCCCGCGATCGCCGGGCTGACCGTCGCCTCCTGGCTCGAACGCCAGACCGATCCGGTAGATGCCAAAGCCGCCTTCCGCTCGATGATCGAAGGACTGTGGTGCCTGGCGCTGGAAAAGGTGCCGCTCTGGTACCTGATCGACAATGATCGCCGCATCACCAACGACGTCCCGGAACTGCAATATTCTCTGCGCGAGACCATGCAGTCGCTGGCCGCGGACCTGGCGGGCGATCTCGGTGACCGGCTGCGGCTGAACGAGCCGGTCATTCGCGTCGAGCGCGGGCCGTCCGGCGTTCGTGTCGTCGTCGGCAGTGGCGCCGTCGAGGCGCGCGAGGTCCTGCTCGCCCTGCCGCCTGCGACGGCCAACAGGCTCGACTTTCGGCCTGCCTTGTCAACGGCCTTGAAGAAGGCGCTTGGCGTCTGGGAAAGCGGCGCGGTGGTCAAGATCCTCGTCCGCTATGCCAGGCCGTTCTGGCGCGAGCGCGATCTGAGCGGAATGGTTATGTGGCGCGACATGCCGGGCCTGTTTGCCTGCGATGCCAGCAGGGACGCGGAGCATGCAGCGCTCGTCGTCTTCATCGGTGGGCCGCTGGCGCTGCGCTGCCGCAAGCTGGGTGCTGCGGCGTTGCGCGCCGAGGTCATTGCGAAGCTCGCGGATGCGCTCGGTCCGGACGCGGCCGATATTCTCGATTTCAGCCAGCGCGACTGGACGCATGACCGCTGGAGCGGCGGCGCCTATAGCGATCTCATCGTCGACGTGACGGCAAGAGATGCCGAGCGCACGATTCTTGCCGGCGCGCCGCCGATCCATTTTGCGTCGTCGGAAGTGTCGCCGTCCTTCCCCGCCTATGTCGAGGGCGCGATCGTGGCCGGGCACATCGCCGCCGGGAAGATTTTGGCGCGGCTTCAGTCCGCCATCGCCACCAGGGCCTCTGGGTCGTAGGCGAGACGGATCGGCGCGCCGACCGGAATGTCGTCGGCGCCGAAATCATTGGTCTCGGTCACCGAGAGCGGCTTTTCCAGCCCCGGGATCTCGACGATCAGATGCGTGATCTCGCCGAAATAGTGGCGCTCGACCACCTTGCCGGCGACCTCGAACTTGGCCGTCGCATTGTCCCAGAGCACGCGCAGCCGCTCCGGCCGGATACCGAGAGTCGCCGCGCCGCCGTTGCGGACGAAGGCCTTCGGCTTGTGGGTCCTCACACGCCCGAAGCCAAGCGTGTCGACAACCAAGGACGCGCCGTTCTCCTCGACGATCTCGGCCTTGACGAAATTCATGCCGCCGAGGAAGTCGGCGACCTGGCGGTTGACCGGGCGCTGGTAGATTTCCTTGGGCGAGGCGACCTGCGCGATACGGCCGCCGAACATCACGGCTATGCGGTCCGACATGGCCAAAGCCTCATACTGATCGTGCGTGACCAGCACGAAGGTGATGCGTACCGCCTGCTGCAGCCGGCGCAACTCGACCTGCATCTGCTCGCGCAGCTTCTTGTCGAGAGCCGATAGCGGCTCGTCGAGCAGCAGCACCTTGGGACGCATGACCAGCGCGCGGGCCAGCGCCACGCGCTGACGCTGGCCGCCGGAGAGTTCGGTGGCGCGGCGCTTGCCAAGGCCGGTCAGCGACACCTGCGCCAGCGCCTCCTCGACGCGGCGCTTTTCTTCGCCGCCCTGCAGTTTCAGCCGCTTCAGCCCGTAGGAGACGTTCTGCTCGACATTGAGATGCGGAAAGATCGCGTAGCTCTGGAAGACCATGTTGGTCGGACGCCGGTTGGCGGGAATGCCGTCCATCGGCTGGCCGTCGACCGCGATCGAGCCGCTGGTCGGCGTGTCGAAGCCGGCGATCATGCGCAAGAGCGTGGTCTTGCCGCAGCCGGACGGCCCGAGCAGCGAGAAGAACTCGCCCTCCCTGATCGCGAGCGATGCATTATTCAACGCCTTGAACGCGCCGTAGCTGCGCGTGACGTCGCGGATCTCGATCATGGTGCGATCGGAAATCGTTCGCTCGGACTGGACCTGCTCAAGCATAGAGGCCTCCCTCGTTCTGGGTGCGTCTCGCCGCGCGGCGGCGCAGGATCTCTGCAACGGTCATCAGCACGAAGGACGCCGCCAGCAGCAAGGTGCCGAGCGCCAGCACGCCGGGGAGCTTGGCCGCGAAGCGCAGCTGTCCCCAGATGTAGATCGGCAGCGTCGCCTCGGTGCCGGTGAGGAAGAAGGCGATGATGAACTCGTCGAGCGAGATGGTGAAGCAGACCAGCAGGCTGGAGATGATCGCCGGCGCCACCATTGGCAGCGTCACCCGCCGGAAGGTGCCGAAGGCGCTTTCGCCGAGATCGGCGGAGGCTTCCTCGAGGCTGCGGTCGAAACCTTCGAAGCCGGAGGTCAGCACCGTCATCGAATAGGGAATGCAGACCAGCACATGCCCAAGCACGACCGTGAACAGCGACAGGCTCAAGCCCAGTTGCAGCATCACCAGCAGCATCGAGATGGCAACGATGACCTCGGGCAGCACCAGCGGGGCCATGATCAGCCCGTTGACGGTGCGTCGGCCGGGATAGCGGTAGCGGGTGATCGAACGGGCGGCGAGAATGCCGAACACGGTCGACAGGATAGCGGCCGAGGCGCCGACAACCAAGCTGTTCCAGGTGGCGTCGATCAGTGCCGGCGTGCGCGGCAGGTCCTGGTACCAATGCAGCGTGACGCCTGAGAGCGGGAATTTCGGCGTCGCCGCGGTGTTGATCGAGAAGATCGGCAGGAAGATCACCGGCAGATAGAGGAAGAGAATGTAGAGCGCGGCGTAGCTCGACAGCCAGCTTGGCAGGTAACGCCTGATCGCCGTCATCGCGCCAGCCTCTGCAGCGCGCGGATGACCAGCACCGCGGCGCCTGCCATCAGCGAGACGATGACCATGGTGGTGACGGAGAGTGCTGCGCCGAGCGGCCAGTTCGACGCCTTGCCGAATTGCGCCTGGATGGCGTTGGCAATCATCACGCCGTCTTTGCCGCCGACCAGCTTCGGCGTGACGTAGTCGCCGACGGTCGGGATCATGACGATCAGCGCCGCCGAGATGACGCCTGGCGCCGACAGCGGCAAGGTCACGCGCAGAAAGGAGCGCAGCGGCCCGTCGCCGAGATCGGTCGCCGCTTCGACCAGGGTGCGGTCGACCTTCTCCAGCGAAACGAAGATCGGCAGGATGGCGAAGGTCGCCCAGGCGTGGGTCAGCGTGATGATGACGGCGCTGGAATTATAGAGCAGCGCAGTCGACGGCTCGTCGATGAGCCCGAGGCCCATCAGGCCGGAATTGAGCACGCCGTTGTAGCCGAGGATCACCTTCCACGACATCACGCGCAGCAGGTAGCTGGTCCAGAACGGGATGGTGATGAGGAACAGCCAGAGGCTCTTCTGGCGGCCGCCATGGAAGGAAATGAAATAGGCGATCGGATAGGCGAGCAGCACGGTGAGCAGGCTAACCGTCAGCGAGATGTAGAGCGAGCGCCAGAGCAGGTCGCGGTAGATCGGCTCGGTCAGCGCGATCCGATAATTCTCCAGCGTGAATGTGTGGTCGATGGTCAGGTAGTCCTGCGTCCAGAAGGAATGGGCTATAACAACCAGGATCGGCAGGACGAGAAGGATGAGCGCGTAAACGAAGGTCGGGCTGATCAGCGCAATGCCCTGGACGGCTTCCGACTGCAGAAGGGGACTTCGTCTGGCTCTCGCCATGCGCAGCGGGGGCGACCCTTCCGCGGCGGCCGTCATTGCAGCGCTCCGGGCGTGATTGCAGTTGCCGGCTCGGACTGTCCCGCCATACGGCCTTCCCATTGATCAGCGCCGACTGCCTGGTCCCAATTTATGTGCCCGGAGCGATCACTCCAGACTTGCCGGCTTTCTTTCATCATGAGCGCATCCGCCGATTGAAATCAAGCGCTATTTCTGCAATATTGATTGAATGGACATTCAAAATGAAGTGACGAAAAGCCGAATTTCCATGGCTTCCCGCTTCGTTTCATGTCTCTGGAAATCACCGCAACGGACCATGCGAGGCTAAGATGGCGGCTGCACGAGAGATCAAGGCGAGGGAAGTTGTGGAGCCCGGGGACGACGATGCGGTCGAGCTGGCCAAGCGCCATCTGGTCCAGCCCTGGCCCTATGCCGGTTCGGTCGGCGCCGAGGCACGGGCGCTGATCGGCGAGGGCGAGGGCATCTACATCACCGACGCATCCGGCAAGCGGCTGATCGACGGTCCGGCCGGCATGTGGTGCATCAATGTCGGGCATCGCCGCGAGGAACTGGCAAGGGTGATGTACGACCAGGCGATGGCGCTGTCCTACAACACGCCTTGGTATACGATGAATGCGCCCTCAGCCGAGCTTGCGAGACGCATCGCCGATGCCGCTCCCGGCGATCTCAGTCACACCTTCTTCACCACCGGCGGCTCGTCGGCGGTGGAGACGGCGCTGCGCTTCATGCAGTTCTACAACAATGTGCGCGGCAGGCCGGAGAAGAAGCTGATCCTCAGCCGCGGCGGCGCCTATCACGGCTCGACGTACCTGTCGGCCTCGCTCAACGGCCGCCCGCGCGACCGGCACTGGATGGATGGTGCCGACGAGCTGGTAATCAAGCTCTCCTCGCCCGATCCGTTCCGACGGCCGAAGGAGATGAGCATCGACGCCTTCACCGATTTCCTCGTCGACCAGTTCCGCGACACGGTCGCGCGCGTCGGCGCCGGTCGCATTGGCGCCTTTGTCGGCGAACCGGTGCAAGCTTCGGGCGGCGTCGTCGTGCCGCCGGACGGATACCTGAAGCGCATCCGTGAGATCTGCCGCGAGAACGAGATACTCTATGTCTCGGACGAGGTGGTGACCGGCTTCGGACGGCTCGGCCATCTTTTTGCCTCAGGCGACGTGTTCGGCCTCGATCCGGACATGATCACCTTCGCCAAGGGGGTGACCTCGGGCTATTTCCCGCTTGGCGGCGTGATCATCTCGGAGCGGCTGCTGGAGGAACTGCGCCGCTCCAACCATCCCGATGCGCTGTTTGGCCATGGCCTCACCTACACCAGCCATCCGATCGGCTGCGCCGTCGCGCTGAAGAACCTCGATCTTTTGGAAGAGGGCGTGCTTCAGCATGCGCGCGAGATCGCGCCCTATTTCCAGGCGCGCCTGAAAACGCTCGAGGAACTGCCGCTGGTCGGCGAGGTACGCGGCGCCGGCCTGATGGCTTGCGTCGAATGCGTCGCCGACCGCGAGAGCAAGGATCCGCTGCAGCTCGACAAGGATGTGGGAAAGCGTATCGACGCGCATTGCCATGAGCTCGGTCTCTTGGTGCGGCCGCTGATCAACATGTGCGTGATGTCGCCGCCGCTCATCATCAGCCGCGAGCAGATCGACGACATGGTCGCGATCCTGCGCGAAGGCATCTCGCGCACGATGGATGATCTGAGGAAGGAAGGCGTCTGGCGGGGGTGAGAGAGCGCCCCTCTCCCCGTTCTACGGGGAGTGTAGCCGGCGGGTGAGGGGCAGCGCCAGCTTGCGAGATTTAGTTCAGACGCTCCCTGAGGTTCGGGAGCCAGAGCCAATTGTGAGGCGCTTGCCCTGCCCCGCCCTTCGGGCACCTTCTCCCCGTGTAACAGGGAGAAGGGAAGACGCTCACCCCTTCGACCGCAGCGCGTCGTTCAATCCCCACATGTCCTTTTCCTCCGGTGCGGTCTCCAAGTTCAGCACCGGCACCTGCCTGCGCAGATGGTCGTGGTGGGTGCGCACGCCATATTCGAGGTCGGAGAGGTAGAAGCCCCCGAACGCCTCGGAGAGCATGGATTCGTTCGACCAGACGGAGAGCTGGACATCCTCGTTCATGGTGTCGCGGTCGATGCGGTAGGCAAGGTAGCGCGCCGCCGCCTGCTCCCGCGTCTCGTCCTTGTAGCGATAGATCGCGCCGCGCAGCAGCGTCTCGCCGGTGGACAGCGGGAACTCCTGATAGAACTGCACCGATTCCGGCATGATCGACAGCGCGTTGTTGGGGAAGATGCCGTAATAGATCCAGGCTTTGCGCAGATGCTCCGGCAGGTGCGTCGGCTCGGGCGCTATTTTGATGTACTGGTTGACGCTCCAGCGCCGCCCGGCATGCGGGTTGTAGGTGGCGAAGGACCGCGACACGCCGTTGACGAAGGGTTCGTCGAAATAGGTCGCGCCGTAGAGGTCCTGCAGCGCCGGATGCGCCATGGCGACGTGATAGCCCTCATTGTCGACGTCGCGCACCGATTTCCAGTTGACCGGTGATTTCTGGGTCCAAATGCCCAGGCACGGCACCATGTCGGCAACATTGTAATGGGCGATCTCCGCCTCGATCGGCTTCAAGAGTTCAGCCACGGAAGGCTGCGGGCCACCGTTACGGAAGCGGATGAAGATGAAGCCCATCCAGACTTCGAGATCGAGCGGCATCAGCCCGAACTCGGTCTTGTCGAGTTCCGGGAAGGAGCGCGGACGGGCAGCCCCCCGCAGCGTGCCGTCGAGATTGTAGACCCAGCCGTGGAACGGGCAGATCAGCGCGTTCTTGCAGGTGCCCTGGCTGTCGGCGACGACGCGGCTGCCCCGATGACGGCACATGTTGTTGAAGGCACGCACGACGCCGTCCTTGCCGCGCACGATCAGCGCCCGCTCGCCGATGACGTCCATCGTCAGATAGTCGCCCGGATTTGGCACGTCGGAGACATGGCCGGCGATCTGCCAGTGATTGCGGAAGACGTATTCCTTCTCAAGCTCGAGAAGGGCGTTGGAGTGGTAACTCCACCCCGGCAAACCCCGCCGGTCCCAATCGTTGGGGATCGCCACGTCACGCAGGTGCGGGTTCATGAAAATGCTCTCGTTTTGTTGAATGCTCGTTCAATAAAAACACATTTTCCGTTAAAATGCAATGGCTTGTGAAAGTATGGAAATTTCATGCCGACCGGCTTGCAGTCATCCGAGCCGAGAAAATCCCGGAAAATCCGAGCCTTAACCAGGAGTGCAAAACGGCGGTTCCAGCTTCGGATCCGCAGTTTGTGAGGGCACCGTTTCGACGCGCTCCGCGCATCGGACCATGCCAATTCTGCGCCTGTGTGAGGTCGCTTACAGTCCGCCGCATCAGACAGGAGCAAAAGGAACAGAAGTGATCCCCGTTTCAGTCCTGTTACATGGGCCATCCCGCCCTATCATCCGGCTGTTACGTGGTGCGGTTAAGTTCGCTTCAAGGAAAAAAGAAAGATAACGAAGGGAACAGCCGATGTTTGCCAAAGTCCGGATCGCCGATGCCAGCCGCCGCTCTTACGGTCCCGAGCGCAATGATCGCCGTCCGAAGCTGGCGTTGCGCCAGCGCGCCAGCGACCATCCGATGGCGATGTTCATGCTGCTGGGCCTTGCTGCCTTCGCCAGCATGGTGCTTGCGCCAGCCGCGGGTCCCGCTTTCGCCTCGATCAATCCTCCGGCCAATGTCGTGGAGGGCGCGCCGACGACGCTCAAAACCGCGCGCCTGCCGCAGTCGCAAGTCGAATTCGCCTGCAAAGGGCAGAGCTGGGGCGCCGAGAACGCCGAATGCCTGCGTGCCATTGCCGAGCAGTCCGGTCAGCACCGGGCCCGAGCTGTGCGCATGATCGCCAATGCCGCGCCGCTGACCAACACCCCCAACGTCTTTTAAGGCTCCCCTGAGCGCACCCTCCGCGCTCCAGTCAGGCTCCCGCCGCAAAGTCGTCGGGAGCCTCTTTTTTCGAATCCGACGATATCCAGGTGAAGCCGCAGAGGGAGCAATTTCAGATGTCGGCGCCGTTGTCGGCCGCCGCGACATCGGCAACGGTCGCAAGGATGCCGCGGACGTCGAGCGTCGAGAAGGGCTTCTCCAGGATCTGCGGCCGCTGCTGCGGCGGCAGTGCCTCAATCTCGGCCTTGGCGCCGATGAGGTCGCCGGTGACCAGCACGAAACGCTGCGCCAGCCCCGGCCGTTCGGCCAGCAATTCACGGTAGATCGAGATGCCGCTGGTGCCCGGCATGCGCAGGTCGGAAAACACGATGTCCGGCGGCATGTGCCCGCTCAGAACCTCGCCGGCGGACGTCCAGCTTGGCACGAGACGCGACTTGAGCCCCATGAGCTCCAATATGTCGGACAGCGAAGCGGCGACGTCGGGCTCGTCGTCGATGATCAGCGCATGGCGCAACCCGCTCGACCGCGCCGGACCCTCGCCGGCCTTTGCCGCATTGCCGTCAATCGCCGGCAACTGGACGACGAAGCGCGCGCCGCGCGGCTGCACCTCTTCGAACCAGATGTTGCCGTTGTGGCGCTCGACGATCGATTTCGAGATCGACAGGCCGATGCCGGTACCGACGCCGACCGGCTTGGTGGTGAAGTAGGATTCGAAGATGCGTGAGCGGATCGCATCGGGAATGCCGGGTCCGTTGTCCTCGACCGAGAAGCCCGGATTGCCGCGCTCGCTGCGAAAGGTCCGCACCTTGATGCGCCGCTCGCCGGTGAAGCCGGCAAGCGCATGCTGGCTGTTGATGAGGAAGTTGGCCGCGACCTGCGTGACATGGTCGGCGTCGGCCATGGCGAGCAGCGGGCCGTTGGCGAAGTCGGTGTCGATGATGATGCCGCTGGAGCGCGCACCATAGGCGGTCACTTCGAGCGCCGAGCGCATCACCTGGTTGAGGTCGGTTTCGGCCTGCTCGGTCGGATGCAGGCGCACCATCGACAGGAAGCTCTTGACGATGCGCCCGCAGCGTTCGGCGGCCGCGCGCACCTTTTCGGCGCGCACCTTGGTCTGCGGGTCGGCCGCGAATTCATGCAGCAGGGTCGATTGCGCGACCACAACCGCCAGCGGGTTGTTGAGCTCATGCGAGACGCCGGCGAGCAGCGAGCCCATTGCCGCCATCTTTTCATTCTGGTGCAGCTTCTCGCGCTGGCGGTTGATCTCTTCTTCGGCGTGCAGCTTCTCGCGCAGGTCGCGGATCGAGCCGAAGATGAGCCGGCGGTCGGCAACCCTCATCTCCGTCGCGGTCAGCTCGATCGGAAAGATCTCGCCGGCCGCGTTCTGGGTCACTGTCTCAAGCCGCTGGCCAACCATCGGCGCGCCCCGTCCGGCCATGTACTCGGCGCCCGACGAATAACCCTTGCGGTAATAATGCGGCACGATCGTGTCGATCAGATCCTTGCCGAGGATGTCGCTACGCTTGAAGCCGAACATCTTCTCGGCGGCCGGATTGAATTCGATGATGGAGCCGGCCTCGTCGATGACGATGATGGCGTCGAGCGAAGCCTGCAGCATGGTGCGGCGGATAACCTCGCTGGCATGCGCCTCTGAGGGCGAGCGCTCGATGGCGTCGCCGATGGCGAGCGCGATGATGTGAAGCGTCGCCTCCTCTTCATCCGTCCATTCGCGTTCGGCCGCGCAGTCATTGACCGCCAGAGTGCCCCAGAGATGGCCGTGGGCGAAGACCGACACCGAAATGAAGGATTTTATGTTCTGCTTCTCGAAGTCGGCCCGCAGGAAACCATCGAGGTCGCGCGTGTGGCCGGCGAAGACCTTGCCCTGGCGCTCATCCTCCTGCAACTGCTCCAGGAGCGGATCGGAGTTGATGATCGACTGCATGATCACGGTAGGCGATGCGAGCTCGCCACCAAAAGCAGGGTCGATCCAATAGGAGGCCACGGACTGGGCGAAGCCCTCGCCCGGCAACTCGCGCAAACGGAAGAGAATGCCGCGCTGGCAGTCCAACGAACGGCACAGTGCCTCCAGTATGCTGTCCATCTCGCGCTGCCAGTCGCCTGCTTCGCGCAAGCGGCGAACGACATGGACGGCCGCCATCGCGGCGCCCTGGCGGGAGCCGTGCATTTCTGTCCGTGCGGCCTCAGCTGTCATCGTCGAACGTCATCTCCGGGGCCATATCGGTAAACCATGAAATCCAGCACACAAGCCCGAAAATCGACAACGGTTTTCTGGGGGCATGCCGCCGGACCGGAATGCTACAGCGTCGATTGCGTATCCGGAAGGTGCGCGGCGCCGGAGTCAGTTGCCGTCGCCAGCCGGCAGCGAGAAGATGTAGCCTTCGCCGCGCACCGTGCGCAGGAATTTCGGATTGGCGGGGTCCGCCTCGATCTTCTTTCTCAGACGCATGATGCGGATGTCGACAGCGCGCGACGATTCCGGGTCTTCCACGAAGCCGATCGCCTCCGAGATCGCCGCCCGCGTCAGAAGCCGGTTGGCGCGGGTGAGGAAAACTTCCAGCACGTCGAACTCGCTCTTGGCCATCTCGATGACCGCGCCATTGGCGCCGGTCACCAGCCTGCCGTCGAAATCGGCCTGGAAGCTGCCGAAATTCATGAAGCGGCGCGTGCCGGCCTCGGTCTTCGCGGCCTGGGGGGCAACCGGCTGCGGCACGCGGCGCAGCACACTGCGGACCCTCGCCAGCACTTCGCGCAACTCATAGGGCTTGACGATGTAGTCGTCGGCGCCGAGCTCCAGGCCGACGATGCGGTCGAGCGCGGTGCCGGCGGCGGTGGCGTAGATGATGCCGATCTGCGTCTTGGAACGCAGCCAGCGGCCGAGCGACAGGCCGTCCTCGCCGGGCATGGCGATGTCGAGGATGGCGAGGTGGAAGGGTTGCGCCTCGAGCAGGCTGCGCGCCGCCGCGGCATTCTCGGCCGTGGCAACGTCATAGCCGCTGGCGCCGAGATACTCGGCAACCGCTTCCCTCAGATCCGGCTCGTCCTCGACGACAATGATGCGCGGCTTCACAATGGTCTCGCTCCCGCTTTCAGCGGAAAGTAGATTGGGTATAAACATGATGTCCAGCGCTCATCTCGAGTTGTCTGTGGCGGAGTGGAGAAAATGGCAGCACGATCCGTCGTCGCGCTTGTGTCCGTTGCCGAAGTGGTGGCCGGCGACCTGGCCGACCATCTCGAGCGTCGGGGGCACGACGTGCGTCAGGCGCGCCAGCCCTGGGAGGCGGAGTCGCTGCTTTCGGCAGGCGGCATCGACGTCGTGGTCGTCGGTGACGACGTGACCCAGGCGGAGGGGCGCGAACTGCTCAAGCGCTATAGTAGCCAAGGCGGGGGCGGCGAGGGTGGCTGCGACTTCATCC